>JBBSWR010000218.1:0-1208 GCA_038046185.1 Nanobdellota archaeon | reverse complement strand
CCTTTCAGCCCAAAGACTTTCCTCTTGATATTTTCCTCTCTTGCTTCATTCTTGACGTCGCAAGGCAGCTCGAAGAACTCCTTGAACTTCAGGAGGTCAAAGCCGTCCTTATAGAACATATCTCCGAAATCGTTCATCGCCTTCAGCGCGTACTTGACGAACTCCTCTTGGTACTTCACGTCGAAAGACGGGAACGTCCCGCCCATGATTATCATCTCTATCTTGTCGAGGTTATGGTTCAGTAGCTGGTACTGCTCAAGCCTGTTGAACACCTGCAAGTAAGGGTCGTAATCGTTCCTTGCGGCCCTCATCGCCGCCGGCTCGTTGCCTGTGTAGCTCTGCGGTATGTCGCCGAAATAAGAGCTTAATCCGCCGGGGCAGAACGTGCACTTCCCGTGCGGGCACGGGATGGGCTTTGTCATTATGGCCAGTGGAGCTACGCCCGATATGGTTCGTGTAGGCTTCGTCTGCAGGAACTTCAATTTATTATAATCTTCCTTGGAAGCGTGCATGAGTATCTGGATGTAAGAAGGGAACTCGGAAGGCGAATGCTTCCTGCACATCTCCCTGCGTATCCTGTCGACTTTGCTTATATCATCTATCTTTGAATCTATTATCTGCGCTATCAGTTCCCGGTAAAACTCGCTGTCCATGCCCCGGAAGGAATGAGTGAGGCTTAAATAGTTTTTCGTAGAGGTATATATCAGTACATAATTTCCTAAATTCCCGCACTTTTAGGCACAATGATGTTTAGGTGCTTCATAATCTCCTTTTGTTCTTTGCTTAATTCTGGAATAAGAATCTCATTTTCAAAAACTTTGCACTTTAGATTTCTCATAATTAACACTAATTCTTCAACTGAATATTTGTCTCCAAGTGCTTTTTTGATTTTTACAAAAGCACTCAATGCAATAAACTGTAAAAGTAAGAATCCTCTAAGTGTTTTTTCTGAATGTACTCTTAAAGGAAGCAATTCTAAATCTTCCTTTGAAAATCCAAACAATTTTTCAACAGTTTGTCTAAGATAATATGCTTGGACTATGTCTTTTGAAGGTATTTCAAAAGATGACACAAGTATCATAATCCCACAATTATCCAATTGATAATCCAGTTCTTCTTCTCTATTCATTTTTTCATCGGCTACTTCTAAAAGTAACCTTTTTGTTTCCCTTCCTTTTCTTTCTGGGTCTAGTATAAGATATGCCCAT
>JBBSWR010000217.1:0-1419 GCA_038046185.1 Nanobdellota archaeon | reverse complement strand
GGAATTTCTCCAGCAATAACCTGAAGATTAATTTCAGCGGGTTAAGCGGAACGTCTGCCCAGATAAGCAATGTTACAAAATTAAGCGATTACAATGTTGTTGGAGGATATGTAATTAATGTAACAGGGTATGCGACTGATACTGCTGGAAATGTCAGGCAGAATTCTACTGTGTTCACTGTTGTAGATAATATTTTCCCAATAGTAAATGCAACTTTCAATGTTACCAATGCAGCAGTAAACAGTGTCGTTAATTACACTGCCAATATAACGGATGAAACTGGATTGCTGAGCGCTAACTGGACTGTGAATCTTTCAACGGGAAAAATATTTGCAAATTACACTTTATCCGGAACAACTGCGCAGATAAGCAACTCCACATCCTTATCAAGCTGTGCCGAAATCTGCGTATTGAATTTCACAATTTATGCGACTGACACTTCAAACAACGTAAAGCAGAATTCAACTTTAATAATGGTTGCCGATATGACTCCGCCAGTTGTTAATACTACTTTTAACACGACAACTCCAAGAAATACAGACTTCTTGAACTTTACTGGGAATGTAACTGACGGAATTGGATTATTGTCAGCGAACTGGACTGTCAACTTTACAACTGGAAAAATATTTATGAATTATTCATTGAGTGGAACAAGCGCGCAGGTTAGCAACACAACAAATCTTTATGGATTGCCGGGAGGCACTGTCCTTAACTTCACTTTGTATGCGACTGATGTAAGTAATAATGTAAAGCAGAATTCAACTTTATTGGTAGTTTCTGATGCAATTCCGCCTGTTGTTAATACAACTTTTAATATCACGAATCCGTTAATAAACGACATAATAAACTTCACAGGCAATATTACAGACGAAACCGGATTACTAAGCGCAAATATAACCTACAATATGTCTGGAGTGTTGACAAAAGTTAACTTCACTTTGTCAGGAACAGCTGCGCAGGTTAGTAATGTTACAAAAATAACCTCAGCAGGGGGCTCGGTCATAAATTTCACAATGTATGCTACTGACACAAGCAATAATGTCAGGCAGAATTCTACTTTGATAACTGTAGCAAATTCACCAAGCATTATCAACACAAATTATACAATACCGGCATATCCTCAATTCAATAGGAACGTTACATTAGTTGCAAATGTAACGGATGCGGATAATGATATTATTTATGTCAACTTTACCTTAACCGCTCCGAACGGAACAATCTATAACCTGACAAACGGCTCAAGAACCGGGGATTTGCACAATGCTTCATTTAATTTAACATCTTACGGAACATGGAAGTGGAACGTTACCGGCCTTGACTCCGCAGGGTATTACTTAAACTCCACAACCTTGCAGATTATAATTATGCAGATAACTGAGAATTTGAATTCAACAACAGTTCCTGCATCTTCGCCAGTTG
>JBBSWR010000216.1:0-5521 GCA_038046185.1 Nanobdellota archaeon | reverse complement strand
CTCTGGATAACATTGAAAATTACATGCTTCAGCGGGGCTTAAACGAGAAAGAAGCACTGAATGTTGTTCATCAGGTGACTTCATTTGAGCCTAGCAAACTGCATGAAGAAGCTGAAAATGTCCGAAAAGTCCTCATAAGCATTCCAATATTGTTAGTTTTAATATTTACAGGCATCACACTTATGCGTTTTGCAGGGATACTATAAAATGGCTCACGAGAAACTTGTAAAGGAAGGCGAAGTGGCAATAAAGAAAGGAATCAAGCCGGCTGAGATAGAGGACTACTTCAAGAAAAAAGGCATGGACAAGAAAGAGGCAAAGGAAGAGATTACAAAATTACAGGCTTCCAGAATAGTAGAAGAGGCAAGAAAAGCCGAAGCTGCGAAGAAATCAGCTGCTGCAGGCCAGGCAGGCAAAACCACCGCACCGGAGAAAAAATCATCATCTGGGTTTTGGCTGATAATTCTGCTGATTATAGGAATCATTATTTATTTGTTTTATGTAGGGTACATCAGCACCGATATTTTCAGGAACATGAATTTTAAACTGCCGTATTTTTCTAAATAGGCTAAGGCAGATTTTAACAAACTTTTAAAAACAACGGAGATTAATCGTCCCATTTCGTAGTTTGTTTCGTGCCATTAATGGCCTTTTTTTTGATAAAACTTTTTCGCAAAAAAGTTTTTCGTCGTAAAGGGGCGAAACTCTTCGGGCCCATTGTCTAGTGGCTAGGATACAACCTTCACAGGGTTGGGGCATGGGTTCAATTCCCATTGGGCCCATTAAATCGTTCCGTGGAATTGTAAATTCCACATTGCATGCTTTCCATCAACGCTTTTGCAAAGGGTTGGTGGAATTCCCATTGGGCCCATTAAATCTTGTCATTGGTAAGTAACCTGTGGTTAAAAAAGGCAAGGGGTTTTTTATCAGAACCCCTCTTCCCCTAAGCTCCTTAAAATGTGCTTTATCTCTTCTATTGTTTTTTGCTGATCCTTCTTTTCAGACATCCGCACAAATTTTATTAGCAAATCTTTAATCTCCTCTGACTTTAGAAACTTAATCTTGTACCCGTCTGTAATAAAATAAAATCTGAACTTTTTATATTTAATTTCCTTAATTAGTACTTTTCCAACAACACTTATCTCTTTGCCTTTTTTAGGATTATCTTCAAGCGTACGCAACAGGGAGAAAATCTCTACAGACCCCTGCTTGAACCTCTTATTTATCTCTTCTTCAAGCGTTTCGGTAATTACTACTTTTGCCATCTCTTCCTAGCCCTGCCTAATGCCGCATTTATTGCCGTTGTTCCCTTTTCGTCCATCAGCAGTTCCTGCAATTGCCTTTCCTTGGCACTATTCAGGAGCCTGGCAAGTATTTCTTCATACTTTTCCCCTTTCCTTCCGAACTCCTTTATCTGATCCCTTATCTCTTCCGATACCGCTATTGTTGTATTCATATAAATGCACCCTTATAATTTTTATACTATTTATAATTAATATAACTGCTATATAAACCTTTTGGAAGTATAAACTGTTTGATAAAATTACTAGCAATGCCAGTCAAAATAAATAAAAACTCAAAACCCTAATGCCATCCTTGCTTCTTCCGACATCCTGTCGGGCCCCCAGACCGGATTGAAAGTCAGCTCAACATCAACTTCTCCAACACCTTCAACAGAAGAAACATGCCTTCTGACATCATCAAGCAAAGCAGGGCCATAGGGGCACATCGGAGTTGTGAACGTCATGAGAATTTTTACTTTGCTGCCTTCAATTTCAATGTCATAAACTAATCCCAAGCTCCATATATCGCACTGTATTTCAGGATCATAAACTTTCTTTAACGCTTCAATTACCTGCTCTTTGGTTGCCATGAATATAGCAGTTCATTCATGTTATAAAAATGTTTCTTGAAAATTGGAATATTATTATTTTTAGTGACTAAAAGTTTTAGTTGTCTTGAAAAAAGATTTCGGCTATCGGATTGATTAATATAAGAAAGTTTAAATAATACCGTAGATTGAACCCAACAACACGTATTTTTTAAAATTTAAAAGGTGATAATATGGAAAAGTCGCAGTTGGTAATAATTTTGGTCATTGTGACATTAATCCTTACGATAATAAATCTCGGGATGGTATTCAGCGTGAACCACCGGCTTAATAATTTTTTAAAAACTGAAAGCCCGTCGGAAAATTTAAATGCCCTTAATGCCGAGCCGGAGCAGCAGGTTCTTTCTGTGCAAAAGTCTGCCAAGCCGACTGCGGATCTTTTTGTGATGAGTTACTGCCCCTACGGGCTCCAGATGGAAAAGGTCCTAATTCCAGTAGCAAAACTTTTGGGCGACAAAGCAGATATTAAAATTAGGTGGGTAAGCTACGCAATGCACGGCCAGAAAGAAGTTGAAGAAAATTTACGCCAATATTGCATACAAAAAGAGCAATCAGGCAAATACTGGGATTATTTAATCTGCTTTGTCACAACCACAGACACGGAATCATGCCAGAAGCAGACAGGAATTGATACAGGCAAGCTAAGCTCCTGTTACCAGTCATCCGACAAACAGTTTGGAATCATGGACAGCTTTAATGACCAATCAACATGGCTCAGCGGAAGATTCCCCCAGTTCAATATCGATAAATCTTTGAACCAGCAGTATGGTGTGCAGGGCAGCCCGACTTTCATTCTGAATGGCAAGGAAGTTGCGGTTTCCAGAAATCCTGAATCAGTCAAGGCTGCAATTTGCAGCGCGTTTTTATCAGCGCCTTCAGAGTGCAAAACCCAGCTGAGCAGCAATGAAGCAGCGCCTGGCGCGGGCCCGATTGATGCATCGCCATCCCAAGGCGGAAACATGGACAGCGCGGGATGCGGGGTATAAATTATTTATAGAGAATTTTGAAATATTACACAATTGTCAAAATTCTCTAAGAGAACTTTAAATGAAAATGTCAAAATAATGAATTATTCAAAGTTCTCCATAAATTTTCTTTTGAATATATTTAAATACTGAGTTTTGTGCTTTTAATGCTATGAAGATTACTGATAAAATATTAAACCTGCCTATTCAGGTTTTGCAGCTATGGGGTTACCCGATAGTCTTTCTCGCAGCGCTCCTTGAAGCATCTCCTTTTTTTGGCATACTTATACCAGGGCAGACAATTGTGATGATTGGTGGATTTTATGCAAAATTAGACGTGCTAAATATATACTACGTAATCGTCCTGTCTTCACTAGGCGCAATAATTGGAGATATAATAGGCTACGTTTTGGGAAGAGCATACGGGTATTCTTTTATCAGAGACTACGGAAAATATTTCTTTTTCAAAAAAGAGTATTTCAAAAGAACAAAAGAATTAATGAACGAGCATACAGGCAAAACAATTATTATAGGAAGATTTAATTCAATTACAAGGGCATTCGCGCCCTTTGTTGCAGGCTCTTCAAAAGTGCCCTTCAAAAAATTTCTTTTTTATAACCTTATTGGCGGAATCAGCTGGGGAGTCTTTTTTTCCCTGGTAGGCTACATTTTCGGAAAAGCTTACAAAGTAGCATCAGGGTACATCGACGGATTTTTAATTATATTTTTTATTGCCGCTATACTTGCAGTTTATTTCTACATAGGCCACAAGAGAAGAAAGAAAATAAAAGATTCAATAAAATAATAGAATTTGCACCAGATGATTTTATATCTACGGGTGGGTGGAGGGCAACTTAAACTACATCCAGTGCAACAAGATATTCCCTCCCTAAGGAATAAATTAAGACAAAGTCAATAAAATTCTTAAAAATAAAATAAATTAAAATTATTTTACCTAAACCTTCTTTCATGCGGCCTTGAAAATGAGCTTCTTGGCCTGTGCCCCTGGTATGAGCTTCCGTGGCTGCTTCTTTCGCCGCTTCTCTCACTGGTTCTCTCACCGTCAGAAGAGGGTCCTCTGCTTTCCCGGTGCCCATGGCCATAACTGCCCCTCCCGGGCTGAGAGCCATAGCCTCTCCTATAGCTCGGCCTTCCGTGAAATCCGCCGCCTCTGCCGTGTTCTCTGACCGCTGCAATAAATGAAATTTTCTCAAAATCCGGAAGCTGAACCTGCTGAACCACAATTGACCTGTCCGAAAGCACGCTCCTGAAATTATCATGGTCTTGCTCCGCAATCAGCGAAATGACTTTTCCCTCTGTTCCTGCTCTCGCAGTTCTTCCAATTCTGTGAATGTATTCCTTAGAAGTTTTTGGCGAATCATAGTTTATGACATGGCTGACATTTTTGATATCAAGCCCCCTGGCTGCGACATCGCTTGCAACAAGCACGCTGACTTCTCCGCGGTGGAAAGCATCAATTGACTGCTTCCTCCTGTTCTGGCTTAATCCGCCGTGCAGGCTGAGCGCCTGTATTCCCTGCTTGTAAAGGTTTTTGCTGATAACATCAACACGGTTTCTTGTCGCGCAGAATATAATTGTAATGCCCTGAGCTTCATGCTTCAGAATATGCGCCAGCAGTGAAAATTTATCCCGCGAAGGCACTGAATAGAAAAATTGCTCCATTTTGCTTTCTTCGACGTAAGCCTGGGTCTTGATTTTTTCAGGAGTCTTCATGTAGTTTTTGACCACATTGTGAACCTGCTGCGACATAGTTGCGCTGAAAAGCAAAGTCTGCCTCTCTCTTGGCGTTTGGGAGATTATTCTGCTAACATCATCAACGAATCCCATTTCGAACATCTTGTCAGCTTCGTCAAGAACAAGAATTTTAACTTTGCTGAAATTGATTGTGCCCCTTTCCAGATGGTCAAGTATTCTTCCAGGCGTCCCGACAACAATGTCAGCCTGCCTTATCATGCCAAACTGCGGATTGATAGAGACACCGCCATAAATAGCGTATATGTTCATTTTTTTATACTTTGCAAATTTCCTCATCTCTGTTGAAACCTGCTCGCACAGTTCTCTTGTAGGAACAAGAATCAGAACCTGCAATCCGGCATTATGGCTTATCTTTTCAAGAATTGGGAATCCAAAAGCCGCTGTTTTTCCGGAACCGGTCTGTGACTGCCCTATAACATCTTTTCCCTGCTGGATTAATGGGATTGCTTTCTGCTGTATCTCTGTCATTTCGGAGAATCCCATCTCCTCAAATGCTTTCTTTAGTTCTGGCTGTAAATGTATGCCTGATATCATTTTTATACCTCACTGATTTTATGTCCAATTGGTAATTATTTCAGAAATATCCTGTTTAGCTTTGACCAAGGACCGCTGTCATCAAGGTTATTTCTGCTCTTCTTAACCGGCTACAATAAAAAAATAAACATCCAGTATCACAAATTACTCTGTATTTCAGTATATTGCACGCTTTTTAAGGGTTTCTGTTAACAGGCAATCACAAGTTAAGTGTCAAAATAACTAAATAGTCTTCTTCTTCAAAATTTTCGGACGCGGGCAGCTTCAGCTGCCTTTGTCCGGATGGTGAAAAAATGCTACAAACAGACTTGTATAGCTTTAGCTATAAAAAAGGTTCGCTTGTGCCGTTCTGCAA
>JBBSWR010000215.1:15639-17016 GCA_038046185.1 Nanobdellota archaeon | reverse complement strand
TATTACTTTTATGTTGAGTTAACCTAAAAATTGACTTCATTTTTATAATGGATCACACATGAATAAGATGATACGGAATGATGATTGTGAATGGCGAAGATGCGAAATGACAATCAGGAATAGCGGAAATGCAAAATGACAATAAAAATAAAACGCAAAACTTTGGGGCATGGGATAGTTGGAGTAATGGCGCTATTTATCATTGCGTCAATACTAGTCGGTGTTTCTTTTAAAACAAGCTACGTGATCGGAGCTACTAACATAACAAATAACACAGTTATTGCCATAGTTAATGTTACAAACACAGAGCCAAATGTAACCTCTGTTACAGTGGGTGATGGTATCCTTTCACCGATTGGAGAAATAGACCTTACAGCAAGTGGAGTTACTGTTGTTACATGCAATGCAAGTATTTTTGAGTATAATGGAGTTGGTGACATAAATGAAAATAAAACAAATGGTACTTTTTACATACAATCAATTGGCCCTGATGCAACGCCGGATAACAATCACCTTTACAGAAATGAAAGCTGCGGCAGCTGCACGGAAGTCAGCGCTACGAATGTTTCCTGCGATTGCAGATTTGCAGTGCAGTATTATGCAAATGATTCCTCTACATGGCAATGCAATATATCAGTAAAGGATAAAGGAGGGACTCAAAAATCAGGCTCTGAAATAAATCTTACAAGCTCAGGGGTAAGCGGCTTAGTAACTGTTACCAAACTGCTTGCAATAAACACGACAACTCTGCTTGACTATGGCAATTTAAGCGTAACAGAAACTTCAGCTCAGATTGTGCACAATGTTACTAATGTTGGCAACATAAACTTAAATCTTTCATTAAGGGGGTATGGTGGCACGAACGAAACCATTGGCAAAAATTTAACAATGATGTGCGATTTTGGCAACATAAGCATTGGCCAGCAAAGGTACTCTTTGGGTTTAGATTCAGAAACGCCATTTGCCGGTATGAACTTTCTTAGAAATCAAACTACAATATCTAATCTTACATTCCCTGCAAAAGTTAACGACATCGCTGTAGGCTGGGAAAGAAACTCATCATTTTGGAGGCTTCAGGTTCCACTAAGTGTAGGCGGCATATGCAACGGCACTATCATATTCGGAGCAGTTGATGCTGAAACATAAGAAAAATCAGATTAATTATTTTTATTATATTATATATATTGGAATAACTCAATAAAAATTTGAGATGTGAAAAACAAAAATGAAAATCAATGAATTAGCGGAGTTAATGGGAAAAACACGAGAGGAAACAGAGCAGATTTTGAAAACTAATGATATAATTGAATTAAACTTGGACAGTTAAGATGGCAAATAACAACCTATTCAAGGAATTTTTAGGAAAAGATGTAAAAG
>JBBSWR010000215.1:12249-15539 GCA_038046185.1 Nanobdellota archaeon | reverse complement strand
GTTAAGATGGCAAATAACAACCTATTCAAGGAATTTTTAGGAAAAGATGTAAAAGCCCCTTACAGAGATGGAGCTCAGTTCAAGATAGCAAGAGGCGTATTGGAAGAAATTAATAATGGCTTTGTGAAGATAAAGGGAAATCTTGGCACAATTATTATTAATGAGAAGAATATAGAGAAGATGTCAAGATTAAAGGGCAGTTAAGATGGCAAATAACAACCTATTCAAGGAATTTTTAGGAAAAGATGTAAAAGAAAAGTTCCTTGCATAAAGAGGTGGTAAGTAAATCAAAACTGAAATGTCTAGAAAGCGCAAATGTTCCGGAAGTGTTAGAGAAAAGAAATGTTGTTCAAAACATATCGAAATGAGATAAAATTGCAATGTTAATAGAATCAATGTATTGATTTAATTGCTAACTTCTGGAACGATTTTAGATTATGGATTATTTGAATTAGTGTCAGCTTTAAACTTTCTTTTCCCATCAGAAAAATATCACAATAAAAAATGAAAAAAAATACTTACATAGCGAGTAATAAGAAAAAAATAATTTTTTCAAAGTTATTTTTTCAAATATCTTTACTTACATAGCGAGTAAATGGCAAACGGAATTGAAAACGGAAATGAAGTCGGCAGCGACAAATCTAATGTTTTATTTACAGATAAATATGATATTTTTTTGCCTATAAACACTTTCAGCAATGGCTCGAGTGGCTTAGAATCTATTTCCCAGCATTTAAGGGAAGCAATTGGGTTAAAGTATTGTGAAATTGCGGATTTGCTTAACCGAGACGACAGAACTATATGGGGCGCATACAAAAGCGCAAAAGAAAAATCTAATAACGCAAATAATAATTTTTCATCTGAATCAAATATAAAAATTCCGCTTTCTATTTTCAAAGACAGATCATTAAGCATTCTTGAAGCTCTGGCTGAATACCTCAAAGAAGAGCTTAATCTGAGGTATTGCAAAATTGCTGTTCTGCTCAATAAAGACCCTAGAACTATTTGGACTGCCTATAACAGGGCTAAGAAAAAAATAAAAAATAAAGAAAATGCCAAAGCAAGCTAAATTTGAAATTGCATTATTAATATCACTTGTAATTTTACTAGCCAGCGCAATATTAGCATATGCTGCCCCTTCAGGGCCTGTAATTACATTTATTTCAAACGAAACAAAGCAGCCATCTGCCGCAAGGATGATTAATACAACAGGGGGCTCAATTACAACAGTGGTGCTGAATGCAACAACTCAAAACCCAAGGTGGAAAGCTTATGTAGGCAATGTGACCGGAGCTTTAACTTTAGATGATGCAAATGACAATACTATATTTGACTGGACTTTAACAAACGTTATTGGCGAAATCTATGCGACAAGAACTTCCGGAAACATAAATTGGAGCGGAGCCAATTGTTCAAATTCCACCCATATTTCAAATGAGGAATTTGCATTAAATCATACTAACAGAGATGATAATATAACTAAAACTTTCAATGCGCAAATCCATAATGGGTTCTATGTAGGCTCAAGGCAGATATTACCAAATACCTGCTTTTCAGTGCACACCTATGTAAATAGCACAAGCCAGTCGACAAAATTCGAAGAAACAATACTATACGACGGCACAAATACATCCAATGGAAACATAATCTATGCAACGCCCTTGGAGCAAGACGCATATGGGTTTGACAATGCTACTTATGATTTCCAGATGATTTTGCCTGAGGTAGGGTTAGCAGCATGGGCAAGCTCTACTCCTTATTACTTTTATGTGGAATTGACGTAAAATGGAAAAAAACAAAATATATTTTGGAATCGGAATTCTATTTTTGATTTTACTTACGGTTACACTTTTGTATATAAAATTTAAAGAACAGGATATTCCGGCTGAATTTTTATTAAAGATTAAAGATGCTGAAAATAAAATTGAGAAAGACGGAATTAAAAATATAGGTGGCATTTATCCAAAATATCAGAATATTGAGATAGACTACTATTACAGCTATAATGGCTGCCTTGATTCGTTTAAGTCAGCATTGCTGCAATTTGATGGCTTGCTAGATGTAAAACTAGTTGCGAAGGCAAAAAGCCTTAACTCAAAATTGCAGGAGGAGCTAGGCATGCAGTTCAATGATGGTGATATGCCGCTGGCTATTCTTAAGGGTGATGCAGAGTTTTACGATAATAAAAATAATTATGTAAAATCGGAAAAATCTTTCAAGACACTAATTAGCGGTGCAGGCGCCTGCTCTGAAAAAATATTAATCTATAACATATGTAAATTCTTGAAAAATAATGCCAGCATTTGCAGCAGTATCTTGATAAAAAATGGCTATCCAGAACCAGAAAATTTTTCCCCGGAAAATCTTTTGTGCTACAATTTTTGCAGCATCAGCTATTTTTCCGGCAGCAAATTAATAAGCAAATTTACACAGCATCCCTCTTGCGGCTATGTGGCAGGATACGTCGAGGGAGAAAGCCAGATAAAAAGTAAATCCTGCTATGGAAAAGGCTGCGATAACGGCAAAGAAGACCTGGGGTGCTGCAAGCCGGATGAGTGCGTCAACAGGGGAAAATGCTATAGTTTGAATGTAATTGAGGATATTGGTGATGGCAGCCAAAAAGAACTCTGCGCGAATGTAAACGATACTGCCGCATGGATAGATCCAGATGCAAATAATGAATCATGCTCGCAGGCAGGACTAAATTGGCTTAGCTGCTCTGACAAAGACGAATGCAAATATGGCATAAACACTTACAGCAAGGATAATAATGAGTTATGCTGTGGCGACGACAAAAATGAGCGCGCAGTTAATTGCCAAGGGGCAGTTTGTTCTGGCGCTGATGATTTTGCATGCTGCGGCTCAAATAGCTGCGTATTAAACGGAAAATGCTATGGGGGCGGATGCAGCAAAATAAATATTGATTTAGATAAAAAAATAACTGCCTTTTGCGACAGCTCAACAGGCAGATGGGTTGATTTGGACAATGGGCACTGCGCTGACTGCTTAGGCAAAAAATCATGGTCCGGCAGTGTGTGCTGCGGCGACGACGCTGGAGAAGAGGAATACCCAGTTAAATTTACCTATAACAGCAGAAACAGCGCAGATAAAGTTTTATATTATGGCTGCGCAAATAAAAAATCAGATTGCGTTTATCCTTACAGCGATTTGTCATTTAGTGAAGGACTATACACTTTTAGGGAAGATGCCCAATACCTGCAAGGAGTTTATTATTGCAAAAAGAGTGAGTGGTATAGCCTGGATAACAATTCAAGGCTGTGCGAGGAAAG
>JBBSWR010000215.1:0-12239 GCA_038046185.1 Nanobdellota archaeon | reverse complement strand
AACATGTGCTGCGGCGATAATCCAAAAGAGTCCTACATCAGAGGAGCAGATGGCTCAAGTGCCTGCTGCAGCCTGCCTTCAAATGTTGTAGTGAATGGGTATTGTCATTCCAATAATCTATGCGGTAATAATATACTTGATAAAGGCGAGTCCTGCGAGCTGCCAGACACTAAAAACAATAGTTATTGCCTGCAGTCTCAGCAGCAATGCCTGGGAAATAAGCTCGGAATTCGGGAAGCAAATGGCTACTGCAATAGTAATTGCTTGTGTGGGGAAAACAGCTTTGCATACAGCTGCAAAAAAGATATTTGCGGAGCACAATGCGATACAGATGCTGATTGTGGTGAAAGCAGTAAATGCGATTTAAATTCCTGCAATTGCAGGCTAAAAACTTACTGCGGCGACAATCACATACAAAACATTAATGATTATGCTCAAAAAGAGGAATGCGAGCTGCCAAATACAAAAAATAATACTAATTGCAAATTAGAGGCATGCAGGGACAAAAAGTCTGTCGTTTTGGGCATTGCAGATTATAATTATGGCGCATGCAGTTACGGCCGCAAGTGCGAATATCAGGATGTAAGCTATGCCTGCAAAATAGGAGTATGCGGCGCAGGATGCGATGAATCTAATGGCTGCTATAATGGAATGGCTTGCAATTTGGAATCTTGTTCTTGTTATTCCTTATCAGTTTGCGGAAATGGGCAGTGTGAAAATGGAGAAGAAAATATATGCCCAGGCGATTGCAATGAAAAAGTATGCCCTTACAGGTTGGAATTAAGCCTAAATAAGGGCAGCTATGTATTGAATGATACCATAAATCTTGAAGTGGCAGTATATGACAAAAATAATAATCTGCTTCCAGAAGTAAAGTTCGATTTAGATATAATAATAAATGAAATTTTGGCTGGTTCGTCTACTTATTCCACTTCTTCTAAAGGATCATATATAATTAAGAAGACAGTCAGTAATTACGCTCCAAAAGGAATCCATAGGTATATAGCAAAAACTAAAGCTGCCGGATGCGATATAGTGAGTGACACAGAGCAGGCCTACATTTATGTAAATAACCAATATACCATACCACCGCCCAAAATAAATTATAGTAGATTTGAATTTGTGGTGGATTCTTTTGACAAAAAAAATGAGGATGTAAAACCAGTATGTGGCAATAGCGTAATTGAGCCTGGAGAAGCGTGCGAAAATAATCAAATCTGCAGGGCATCTGCCGGATGCAGCTATAGTGATAATGTTTATGATTCTGTTGAATACTGCAAAGATTGCAGCTGCCCGTCGGATTCTAAGTCAAATCCTAATGACGATGCCTATTGCAATTCCTGCAATCACTGCGGAGATGGCACAGTAAATTGCGGTGAGCAGTGCGAGAGCGGCATAAATAATCTTGGGCTAGCGTGCTCAAATAATATGCTGTATAACCAAACGCAGGTATGTTTGGGATGCAAATGGACTTATGAAGAAAATGTTTCTGACAATTTGGTTGATACTTGCGAGTGCAAATGCCCAGAAAATCCTAAAATCAATTGCGTAAACGGAAATTACATAAATTATACTAAAAATTATTATGCAGGCTGTTCAAATGGAAAATGTAATTCATGCAGTTGCATTGACACTTACACAAAAGACAGCAATAACGACGGAATAGAAGACAAATGCTCTCCAGAATTATGCGGAAACAATAAAGATGATAACGATAATGGCCTTGTAGATGAAAAAAGCTGCATTTTGTATTACTGCTCGCAATGCGGTAGTGGATTATTTAATTTTTGCACTAGAAGTGATTGCAGCAAATATCTGGAAGGGTGTTATTTCAATTCGCAATCATTTAATATACTTAATATATTTAATAATAACTCGCTCGGAAATTGTTACCCCTGCTCCCAAATTAAGACGTGCGAGGAATACCAATTAGACCAAAATACTTGCATAAATAATCCATGCTTAATCTCAAATTGCAATTGGGACGGCAAAAAATGCTGCACCGATAAAGACAAAGATCAAATATGCGATTTAGCTGATAATTGCCCCGATGCATATAACAAAGACCAGAGAGACGATGATAAAGACGGTGCAGGCAATGTGTGCGAATTGTGCCCCAACGAGCAATCACTGCTTGAGCCTTCAGAGCAAAAAGAATCCAAATGCTGGGATAAAATAGACAATGATTGCGACGGCTTGGCAGACTGCAAAGATCCTGATTGTGCTGGAATTTTAAATTGCTGTCAAACTGCAAATGATTGCAAGCAGGATGCCTGTGTAAATGAAAATTGCGTAAATAGCAAATGCATTTATGAAAAGAGAGAACTCTGTGGCAATGCAGAATGCCAAGATGGCCAATATTGCGATGAAGATGGGCAATGTAGGAACCCTGATGAATCTCTTAGCATATGCTTATTTTGCATACAGGACAGCACAAAGAATGATTATGGCATAGGTTATGGCAATTGGTTTCAATCGCCAAAAGCGGCTAAGGATTCATGTTGCGGCAACAGCGCTGATGAATACTACATAATACAAAAGGAAAATTCACAAAGCGCCTGCTGCGGTTCTGCAAATTCTTGTGTTGACTATTTGGGCAAATGTTTCGAATCCAATACTCCTTCTTATCAAGAGCACAACTGGCATTGCTCTATAAATTCATGGCATGAATGCACAACTAATAGAAATGCCCTATGCTCAGAAGCAGGCTCAACTTATAAATACAATTTTACGTATATCATAAACAATGAAACAGGATGGTATTGCGCTTATAACGGCAAATATTTTGGATGGGGGAGCTATTATCCAAACGAGGTTTGCAATGACGGTTTTGATAATGATTGTGATAAGAAAATTGATTTGGAAGATGCAGACTGCCAAAAAACGATTTGACGAATTATAAAAAATGGAAAAAAAGAATTTATCAATAATTAGAAAATGGGTAATTTATGTTTTGTTAATTGTATTTATATTGCTACTTATCATCCCAAAAGAAATATTTGAAAAGCCAAGTATTATAGGTGCTGTTTTGGCTCAGGTTCGGATTATTGCTAAAAATGCTCCAACATTTGACTTTAATTTAACAAATCAAACAATAAATCAAACATCAACATTTATTTTAGATGTGAATTGTTCTGATGCAGATGGAGATGTTATAACATACCACAACAATTTTACAGGTTTTGAGATTAATAGCAGTACAGGTTTGATAAACCAGACTAACTTTAATCAGAGCTTTGTAGGCAATAACACAATCAATATAAGCTGCAGCGACTGGTTATTTAACGCAAGCCAAACTTTTGTTTTAACAATACTAAGTGCAAATAACGCTCCTGTTTTGAGTTACATAGGCCCGCAAATAGCTACAGAAGGCACTTTATTTACATTAGATATTGATGCTACAGATATAGAAGGGGATAATCTAACATTTAGCGCTTCAACCGCTTTATTCACCATTAATCCTGCAACTGGTTTAATAAACTTTACTCCCTCATTAAGCCAAGTTGGAAATTATACAATTAATATTTCAGTCTTTGATGGCGAGCTTTATGATTATGAGGTAATTTCATTCAGGATTGTAAGAGGCGCATTTTGCGGCGATGGCTTGTGCGGCAGCAGCGAATCCTGCAGCTCCTGCCCAAGTGATTGTGGGAGTTGCCCAAGTGCGCCTGCTCCTGAAACTGGTGCTGGCGAAGCAGGTGCAGGCGGTGGAGCAGAAGGTGGAACTGCTGGTGCTGCATCAGCCTTAGGCCCCGGCAGTGCTCCATATTATAGATGCGATGAAAAATGGGAGTGCAGTGACTGGAGCATATGCGGCATTGATGGCGTCAAAACAAGAAAATGCACAGACATTAATAGGTGCAATACCAAACAAAAGAAGCCTGCTGAGATATCAAAATGCGAGTACCAGCCGACCTGCAATGACGGCATCAAAAATGGCAATGAGGAAAGCACTGACTGCGGCGGAAATTGCCAGCCTTGCGTAGTGGCTAATTGCTTTGATGGCATAAAAAACCAAGATGAAGAAGATACCGATTGTGGAGGGATATGCAATCCATGTGAAATTAAGAAATTTGCAAAACTTCCTTTTATAGAATATACAGAATCAATTAAAATACTTAAAAAGTTTCCTTGGATTTTAATATTACTTTTTTCATCTTTTGTTGCTTTAACTATTGCAGGTGATAGAATTTATGTCAGGCGCATTTCCAAAAAACAATTTGATGAATACAGAAAAGACATAAGAAAATACATGCTCATTAGAAGAAAACTATACAAGTTTGTGATAAGCTTGTCAGTTATTGTTATTATAGCCTCGTTATATATCTATTTGTTTAGCGATAGCCTGGAAAATATGAAAAAGTATGTATGGATTCCAGCCACTATAGCACTGCTGGCGCCTTTAGCTGTATCTGCAGTTATCCAGCATTACGCGTATTACGAATACAGAAAAAGAACAAGAGAGCTAAGGCTAAAACGAACACACAAGAGAGAAATCCTGCAGCTTATTGATTTGGAAAATAATCTATTAGCTGGCACAGAATCGGGTTTAAGCAAAAATCTTTATTCTTTAGCTGTGCATCATAAGTTTGATGAGTATCCTGAATTGTATAAGGAAATCAATCCATTATATGGCTTATTATCAAGCCTGGAGAAGAAGAGAAAAAAAAGAACAGAACTGATAAAGATAGATGTGGAGATTTATAATAAAATTTCAGGGCTGTTGGAAAACAAAGCCTTGATAAAAATTTCAAAAGATTATCCGGAATTTACATCTATTTTCAGGATTTTAAGCTATATAAAAGATAATATAAACTTGGACAATTATGACAGCGAGCAAGATCTTTTGGACGAGACAAGGGAAATATCAGAGCCGAGCATGAAGAGCATTATCATGCCTAACCCGCAGCTTATTGAAATATATAATGAACTCGTAGATATTTATGATTATTTTGTCAAAAAGCATTCAGAGCTGCATGAAAATAATGATGAAGTGCTAAAAATCGAGCGCACTTTTACCGATAAAATAAAAGATGTTGCGAAAAAAGAAAGAATTGTTGAGATTGTCCAAAAAGATCCTGATTTTGCATCCATGTACAATAATCTGGTTGATCTCTTTGACCATTATATAAAAAAACAGGAATTGAGCACAAAAATAAGAAATTTATGATTTTAGGCGTTTGCAGCAGGAAAAAATTCTATTTGAGGCGCACTTATGAATGCTTATGAATTATATTTTTTATATTCTTGAATCACTTCTTCAACTATCTGCGCATTGCCCAATGCATTCGAGAATCCTGGCTTTAGCTCATCAGCCTTTTTATAGTGCACTATTGCTTCTTTTAGGTCATCTAAATCACCCATAAAAATATTTCCTTTTGTTTCTTTACTTCTAAATCTTTCAACATACGCAACAGCCAAATCGAAATGGGCATTTGCATTGTTCATGTCAGTTTCCAATACTTTTTCAAAATTTAATATTGATTTATCAAAATCCCCGTTTTCAAAGTTAATCAAGCCCAAGCTGTAATCTGCCTTTGGATAATTCTCATTTAACATTAGGGCATTATCTATTGAGCTTATTGCTTCACCAATATCTCCTTTCCTGTAATAAGCAATGCCAAGATTGTGGTAAGTGCCTGGCATTTGACCATGCTGCAATGATTTCTGGAAATATTTAACTGCATTATCAAAATCGTTTTGATTATAATATGTTTTCGCGATTGCCGCAAATAAAACTGCAGGGGTGGTTGTTTTTATCACCATTACTGAAGCGAGCGAAAGCGGCAAAATCAGCAAAACAAAAAAACACAATATGAGAAGCCTGCGATAAATAAATTTCATGAAATCACCCAAGATTTTCATTTTGTGTAAGTATTTAAATTCTTGGTTATTCTTAGGGTATAATAAAATTATATTTTTGGGTAATCTATCCAATAATATCTTTAATTTATTAAAATAATAAAATAATTAAATAATTAGTTAATTACTATTAAAATTTGACTAGTGATACAGATTTCTTATACTAGCTATATATGAAAATAATCATAAAAATATTTTTATTATAAAAAATAGTAAACTATTTATATAAGTTATATCATAAAAGTCATAAGGTATACAAAAAGATATATCAGTATATGGAAAACTATGGAAAAACGGGTTAATATAGGGCTAAAAGAGAAAATACATGCTCAAGCCAAGATAATTTCTACTCTAAAAAAGATTCCTATGAGCAAATTTCTCGAGCAAGCTATTGAAGAGGCAGTAGAGAAAGATAAGCATATGCTGGAAGAACTATTAAAATGACGAGATTAAAACTATTCATTGCAATTTGCACATTATCGTTATTGTCATTAATACTTTTACCCTTAACTAATGCAGTATCCATTGCTATTAATGTGCCAGATTTAATAGAAGGAGAATTATCAAATGCAAATATTTCAATAAACTCTGACTCTAATTTTAGCGGTGCCGTGTATTTGTCTTACACTAATCTCAATTTAAGCGCCAATTCTGTGAACTTCACCAACTCGAACTTTGCAGGCCAATTTTTCAATTATAGTTTTAGCATTAAAGGGCTCACAGCGAACTCCTATTCAATCTCTGCAAATTTAACCAATTTTTCTGGAGATACTTTATTAGTTTTAAATAAAATAGGGAGTGTGAACAGCTCAATGCCCAGGGTAGTTTCTTCAATGCCGTCTGGGATAGTCGCGAAAGACAATATAATATTGGCAGTAAAGACCAATGAAATAGCGACTTGCAAGTATGATACAACTAATAATACCTATGGAAACTTGTCAAATATTTTTGCCAATACCGGAAGTTCAAATCACAATCAAACTATCAATAACTTAAACCAAGGCGAGTATATATATTATGTCAGATGCCAGGATGCTGGCGGCTATGCAATGAATGATTCTTTTATTATAAGATTCACAATTGATTTGCCCCCAAGCGCTCAGATAACTTTGAGTGACAGCAGCCCTGTGAAGGCCGGCACAATTGAAGTTAATGTTCTAACATCTGAAAATTTGGAGAACCCTCCAACTTTGGAATATACGTATAACGATGCCCCTGCCGCAAGAAAACAGATTTCACTTACTGGCTCAAATTCGCTTTGGAAGGGATATTTGATAGTAACTGAGTTAGATAATAATAAAATAGGCACATTTTATTTTTCAGCAACGGACATAGTTGGAAATACGGGAACAAAAATTACCTCCGGCAACATATTTGTTGTTGATACTACAAAGCCAGCCGCTCCTCAAAGTGTAAAAACCGCTGCTGAGCCGGATGGCAGTATACTAATTAATTGGTACTATGACGGTGAAGAGGCAGATTATTTCAGTGTTTATAGGTCAACAAGCTCTGGCCTAAATTATGTGGACTTCTATGCTGAATCAAATGGAAGCAGCCAATTTATTGATAGAGCTACAATAGACAAGGTTACCTATTATTACAAAATAAGCACTGTTGACAAAGCAGGCAATGTGGGTCCCTTATCAGAAGAAGTATTTGCAACATCAGTCAATAAAGCGGCAGTCTACTCCCCCGGCACAACTTCAGAGGACAAAACTATTGATATTCCAAAGGTGCTCCCTCCAACCCTTGTTCCTAAGGTGGACACATACATAAAAAAAATTGACAAATTAATTATAGATGTAAAAGATGTATTCAACCAGTTTGAAGAAAAACAGGGGGAAGAAAAGCAATTATTAGGAGAATTAAAGATTCTTGAGCAGATTAATGAAACAGAATCTAAGCTTGAAAGTCTTAAAAGCCAGCTAGAAAGTTTTAAAGATTATTATGCTACAGAGGAAGATCTTGATAAGAAACTTAATTCCTTGGATTTAGAGATAAAAAAAATAGAAAAGTCAACGCCAAAGGAAATAAAATTATTAGAGAAAAGCGAGTCCACGCAGAGTACAAGCAATGAAGATATAATAAACGCAGTAGATGAACTGTTTAGTGGATCCGGCTCTGACCCAATAGGAAGGGACAATTATATTAAAAAGAACGAAAAGGAAAAAGACAAGATAAAGGTAGACGTTTTAATAAAAGTAATTAGTATAACCTTTTTAGACGACACAAAATCGGAAAAAAGCTTAATAAAGAAAAGAATATCCTATCAAAATCAAGGAATACTTAGCGATGTTTTAGTAATTGAGAGCATACCCAAAAGCTCTGCAGAAAGCGTAAATGAAATAATTTTTGATCAAAAATACGATGTTCTGAAGGAAGACCCTGTTGTCAAGTTTGGATTTCTTAAATTTAATCCTGAAGGAGAAGAAATTACATACAGCTTAGGCAAAATAATCAAAATTGACGATTTCAAGGATTCAAAAACAGTTGTTTTGATAAGCCCAAATCAGCCTGCACAAACACCCAATAACAAGTTTACGGGATCTTTAATATTCTCCTTTGGGAATCTTGGCTTAAGCAAAATCCAGGCAATATTCGTTTGGATAGGAATTTTTATAATAATTGGATTAAGCACCTATTATTTGTTGTTTGTTAAGGATTATAAATATTTATTCAAAAAATTGGATAGAACGCTAAAAATGAAAAAGATTGAGCGCTCGCTTAATGCAAAAAGTGAGTATCTGCCTGAATTGCCTCCTTTGCCAAGCAAAAATCTAATTTTTGCTGATAGCCTAAAAGTTTCAGATGAAGATGCGAACAGACTGCTGAATGAGCTGTATTTGCACATCAATGAGGTTAAAGCTGAATTGGCAGATAAGCTTTTGCCTCTTTTTGTAACGCTCAACAACAAATTAGAATCAAAAGGCTTTAAAAGCAAATCTAAGAATATTGAAAATAATAACATTATATTCTTAAATTCCTTGATTAATCAAGCGCATGAGCATCTTGACAGTAATCTGCATAATGAAGCTGTCAAGCTGTATCCAAAAATCAATTTCATATATCAAAATCTGCCAAAAAAAAACAGAACAGAAGTTTACGAGCAATGTGATGAATTGCATAAAAGAATAAATAATCTTAAGCCCTTAGGCTAGGAAATGACCTATCTTTGCCATAAGTTTGATAATTTTTTAAATGGGTATCTGTGTTTGAACTAGATTTCTTTTAAGAAAAATCTTCTCATTTTCTTTAATATAAAATATGTAAATTTTATCTAAAATATGTATAATTATTATATTTCTTCTTATAAAATATGTATTAATACATATTATAGTGATTTAGTTTTATTGTTTTAATTTAAAATATGTAAATTTTAATTTAGAATATGTAAATAATCGGAAGCTTTATATACTAATATGGGAAAATATACATATTTACATACTAAAATGTAAAAAGGGGAATTAGTTACGAAAAATATAGAGAATTTTGAAATATATCATTTTTGTCAAAATTCTCTAAGAGAACTTTGAATGAAAATGACAAAAATAAGGGATTATTCAAAGTCCCCTATAATCGAAAAGCCTATTTCCCAAAATCTTAAAAGAAATCTGGATGCTGCGAATGTTTTTATTGAAAATGTAGCAGAAAAGCATGCTCTTTCTTTTGATGAAATCATAAGTTTATTGAAACAAAAAGAAAGCAAAGATATTTTATTCCCTTCTTTTATTCTTAGAGATAGAAATCTTGGAATTCTTGAAGCTGTAACAAAATACCTCAAAGAAGAAATTAATCTTACTTATCATAAAATTGCTGTTTTGTTGAATAGAGATGACAGGGTTGTGTGGGTTACATGCAACAAAGCGCTCAAAAAGAAAAAGGAAAGGTTTGTTGTTGATGCGCCAAATTATTGGCTGCCTGTTTCTATTTTTGCTGATACAAGTTTAGGTCCATTAGAAGCTGTTTCGAAGTATTTTGTTGATGATATAAAACTGAGCTTCATAGAAATTGCGAAATTACTCAATAGAGATAGCAGGTCAATTTGGGCTTGTTATAACAGAGCAAAAAATAAGTTGAATAAAAATGAGATTAAGGGATAGATTATTTAAGTACAAATTAAATCGCATTTTGTTAGATTATAGATTAAAGTTTACCCTACTTAAACTTACATCCCAAAGAATCTTCCCAGTTCTATCATTAAAGGAGTTTGTTAAAGATAAATATCTTTTATTATTAGCACTTTCCATAGTTATCCTTTTTGCAATTACCCCATACGTAGCGAGAATTTCAAGCTTGCCAGAAAATGAGTCAAAAAACATTACTATAAGTCTTCAATATGCTATTGATAGCGAATATGACATTGGCAATGATGGCATTGAAGCAATAAATGGTGTTGTAGATTTTACTGTTAAAAATACAACATTTGCATTAAGCTTGAATGATAGCTATCTGTCAACAAGATGGGAGGTTTATAGCTTAGATGACAACATAAGCACTGTGCTTTGTTATGGCTCTGAAACAGCTTGCAATTTTGTTGGCTTAGTTCCGTCATCAAGCAATTGGAACGATACCTTATATTTATATTATGGAAAATATGGTGCCACTTATAACAACATTGTGGGTGCTCAAGTTATTTATGTCAATTACAACTTGAGTTTAGAAAATCCATTCTCAGAAATTTATTACTCCGACTGGCTTAACTTATCTGCAACATTTGTTGATGTTGTTAATATAACTTATAATATAACCAATTTAACTCAAAATTTAACAAATCCAATAAACCTATCAAATCTAAGCAATAATTGGCCAATATGCTCAATACCAAACCTGGCAATAACAGAAAACAGCAATATAACAATAAACTTAAATGATTATTGCTCTGATTTGGACAATGACATATTGTCTTATTCTTACGAGAATATTGAAAATATCAAAGCAAAAATAGAAAATTCATTTTTAACTTTAATTCCTGACATTAACTTTACAGGAATAAGATATTTAATTTTGTACATTAATGACAGTAAAAATATAACATCTTACAATACCACTGTTTTTGTAATAAAATATGTTGTTACTTCTACTGAAAATGTAACTATAAGAGAAAATATAACTCAGCTTTATGCCGAAATTAATAAACCTGTTAAATGGCGCAAAACAATTTCTTTAGATGCTGAAAAAGAAAACTTTAATGTTGAGATTCCAGAAGAGGCATTTAATTTATCAATTGAGAAAATTGTTGATAATGAAAGATTAAAGATTAATGAAATTGAGATTAAAATAAGTCACAAAGGTGAAATTAAGGATTTAAGAAGCTATGAAGTTGACAAAGAGATTGAAATTTTGAATAAAAAAGCAAACAAAACTAAAGATGAAAATAAAAAAATAGAACTAGAAAGGAGGTTAAACGAGCTTAACTCTAAAAAATCTTTGGTTGAATCAGAAGAACAAGGATTAACTGTTTCTGGATTTTCTACATTGGAAGTTGCTGAAATTGCAGGGGGCATAGACAATAAAACTATGTTAATCATCGAGAATAAAACAAAAGAACTGATAATTGAATATGAAACATCAGCGCCAGAAAAGGAAGAAGAAGTTATAAGCAATTCAAAAAAGAGAGTAAAAATAATTTCTGATATGCATTACGAAAATGTTTTGGCTTATACGGATATTTTAGAAATCCCGCAAAATGCAATCAAGCTTTATTGGATAAAGAATGGAAGCAGAGAATTATTTGAAAATGTAACTTATATTGATACAAATAACAATAGTCTAATAGACAATCTTGAATGGATTGTGCCTCATTTGAGCAATCAAACTTTTGAGATAGAGCTTACAATTATTGATGTTCAAAGTTTTCCTACAGTAGGAGGAAACTGGCTTGTTAGATTTAACACAACTGGAACTGCTAATTTGACAATATCTGCAAGTAATGGAACTATTTACGCTGAGAAAGAAATTGATGATTCAACTACAATAAATGATTTGGATGCTTTGGAATTGAAATGTGGGGATAATATTTTATTCAATTATAATAATGGAATTAATGATGTAAATGTTTATTTAATTGATGAAAACAATCAAAAAATAAAAATTAACGATACAATAGATAAATCAATAAAAATCAAATCGCTATTTGTTGAAAACTACAACTGCGACAACAAAACAGGCTATTGGACTGTAAAGGTATTGACTAATGGCACTCATACCCAAAGATTTGATTTTGATGGCTTAACAGCTTATGCAAACAATTTTGCCTTAAATCCTCCGTCATTTTTGGATAATACAGGTTCTGACTTTGGCTCAGGAACTCCTGATCAGACTCAGGTTGATGGAGGTGCATCAGATCCTGGAGCCAATGTAACTTTGGAAGTAACAGA
>JBBSWR010000214.1:0-1278 GCA_038046185.1 Nanobdellota archaeon | reverse complement strand
ACTCGATAACCGGAAAAAAAATTATGGAAAACAGCACCCTTTCCAACTGGACGGCCAGATTTATTGAAGCAGGATGGGATACTTATAACGTGAACACTTCAATAGCGCTCGGCGGGGTTACTGCAAACCAGACAACGCCGTGGGATATAGACCTCGGCCTTAAAATGAGTCTTGATGTCAAATCCAATTTAGCTTAATGGAAAAGAGACGACTTAACATTAAGGACCTCAATCAGTATCGAGGATTTCTA
Source organism: Nanobdellota archaeon (assembly GCA_038046185.1). Taxonomy (GTDB): domain Archaea; phylum Nanobdellota; class Nanobdellia; order Woesearchaeales; family GW2011-AR4. The sequence continues at coordinate 1,028 of JBBSWR010000214.1, read as the reverse complement.
CGACCCACTGTACTTAATGAACGCCAGGGGGATCTATCCGAGCAAAATAAAAATTTCAGATGTGGAATTCAACCAATGGAATATTACCATTACAAGAGAGCATCTCAAAAACGGCACCTATGTGCACTGGCAGGATTCAGGAGGCCCGAGTTTTATCATGAGATTCAGCAACACAACAACAAATTCGAGCTGCTGCGGCATAGAATCTCTTGTGAATCCCAATCTGATATCCCCCAGCGATCAGGCAGGGAGCTATGTGGATTATCTGTTCTGGAACCAGACTTATATTTCAAAGTGCACGCAGCTTTATAACGTCACAAATCCTGCAGCAGGAAATATCGGGCTCTGGGATGAATTCAGATTTTTCAAGCTGGATATAGACCATATCACTAAGTATAATATAACCTCAGAATATGCAATAAGGTCATGCTGAAGGGAAAAAAAGTTGCTACTATAATAAAATGACTAAAGTTTTTATATCCTACTCCAAATGAGGGGTTATGCTCAAGGATAACGATATAATAAGGACTGTGGCGGATGAGCTTTTTGAGCTTGTGAAAAAGGCCAAAAGAATATCTGTTGAAGATGCGGCCAAACAGCTTAAGGTTCCGATAACCACAATCCAGACTTTAGTTGATTTTTTGGTGGAGGAGAAAGTTTTTGGCATTGAGTACAAGTTCACAACTCCGTATATTTACCTGTACAGGGACAGCCTGCAGCAGGCAAAAAGCAAGGACAAAAGCTTTACAAAAGGGCTTGTGACAAAAGAGCAGTTTTATGACAAAGCAAAGCAAAAAAAAGTGCCATATGAAATAATAGAGGGGCTATGGAGGAAATACCTGCAGCAGAACCTTACTTTATTGAGGGCAGAATTTTTGCGCAAGGCAAAGGAAAAAAATGTGTCTGATGAAAAAACAGAAGAGCTTTGGGAAAAATATTTAGTATACTTATAAAAGGTAGGCAAAATGGACATTGACGAATTTTTAGACAGAGAGCTTGCGGATTTGGGTCACGACGGCAGTTACAGT
>JBBSWR010000213.1:0-2610 GCA_038046185.1 Nanobdellota archaeon | reverse complement strand
GATATCTCCATGTTAGTGGATTCAACTATTATCCTGTCTTCGCTGATAGGCTCAAAAGTCATGTTGTCGCCCAGCTCAATCCTCTGCATAACAGACTGCAGGTTATGATAGCCGGAGCCCAGTTTTTTGCCTATCTTGAGGTACAGGTTGACCTTAGCGTATGAATTGACTGCCATATAACGAATGAGAGTACTTTTGATATATTAATATTGCTGATTTTGGGGCGAACATTTTAAGAATTTTGTCTTTTTAAGGCTCATAAGTCCAGAATAGTTAACAATTAAAGATTTGTTACTGTAATAGCTGAAAAGCACTGTATTCCTTTTCCCTGGCCGAAAGAAGTCAAATTGTCGCCGGAAGTGTAGGTTATTCCAATATTTTCTTTATTTAGGTTTAATATTTTTGATAATGATTCAATAATTTTTTCTGTGTGTTTTTCTAATTTCGGCTTTAGTGCCTCTATTGAAATGCTTAAATTATTTATTTTCATGTTCTTGTCCTTTAATTTTTTTAAAATTAATTTTAAATACTCCCTGCTGTCTGTTACCCCGCGTTTATACATTTTGTCGGCATAAAATCCCAAGGATTTTTCTCCGATTGCGGAGCTTAATGCATTGAACAAAGCGTGCAGGATTAAATCACCATCAGAATCAGCTTCCAGTCCGGCCTCATTTGGAATTATATAACCGCCTAAAATTAATTTTTTATATTTATCAGCTGAGAATTTATGGCTGTCCTGCCCAAAGCCAATTCTGAAATTTGAATTTATATTATTTCTTTTCATTAATACTGCTTCTGCGATTTTCAAGTCATCTTGCGTTGTTACTTTTATGTTTTCGTAAGAGCATTCAACAATTTTTACTTTTTGATTTAATGATTCGACAACTGAAACGTCATCTGTCACTTTTAATTTATTTTTTTTAACATTATTAAAACCCTCGACAAACAATTTGTATTTTATCGCCTGCGGCGTCTGCATTTGGTAAACCTCTTTTCTGTCCAATGTTTTTTCAACAAAATCCTTGTTTATTTTTTTGATTGTGTCTTTCAGTCTAAAGCATGAAACTGCTGCGCCATATTTTTTTGCTGAGTTTATGCAGTCTAGAATTTCATTTTCATTTATTAGAGGATTGCTGCCATTATGAACCACAACAATATCATCATTTTTTGCATTCTTTATGAAAATTAATCCATTATAAACAGAATCCTGCCTTTCTTTTCCGCCTTCAACAATATTTTTTATTTTTGTGAAGCTATATTTATTTTTTATTTCATTTATTTTCTTGAAGTCATTTTTTTGGGCTACAATTATAATTTCGCTTATTTCATTACAATCCTGAAAAACTTTTAATGCATAATAAAGCATTGGCTTGTTTAACAAATTAAGAAAAACTTTGTTTTCCTCGGAATGCATCCTTTTTCCTTTTCCGGCCGCTACGATGATTGCGAAATTCATTTTCAAGATTTTATTTAGTTTATAATAAGTTCTTCATCAATAATTCTCTTTGTTTCTTCCTTTGTTTTTTTATCAACTTCCAAAATTTCATTCAAGCTTGGATTTTTAATTAATTTATGTCCATCCATCATTTTTCTTATCAAATTTTGAATATCCAAAAATTTTATTTTATTATCAAGGAAAGCGTGGACTGAAATTTCGTTTGCTGCATTCATTACTGCCGGCATAGTTCCATTGATTTTTCCTGCCTCGTACGCATATTTTAAGCAGGGAAACATTTCTGGATTTGGCTCCCTGAATTCCAGATTTTTTATTTCAGCAAGATTCAATGATTTGGAAGCGCCCGGGAATCTTTTTGGATAAGACAAAGCGTATTGAATCGGTATTTTCATATCGGGCAATCCCAATTGCGCAATGACTGAGTTGTCATGGAATTCTACCAAAGAATGGATTACGCTTTGCGGATGTATTACTACTTTTATTTTTTCATAATCTATCCCGTAAAGCCAATGCGCTTCTATGACTTCAAAACCCTTGTTCATCAAAGTCGCGGAATCTATTGTAATTTTCGAGCCCATACTCCATGTCGGATGTTTTAAGGCGTCGTTCACCATTACATTTTTTAATTGCTCTTTTGTATAATTCTTAAATGGGCCGCCGGAGCATGTCAGTGTAATTTTTTCCACTTCGTTTATGTTCTCTCCATTAAGGCACTGGAAAATTGCAGAATGTTCCGAGTCAATGGGCATCAGCTTAACATTATTCTTTTTTATTTCATCCATTATGATAGAGCCTGCCGCAACCAAAGTTTCCTTGTTTGCCAATGCAATATTTTTCCTGTGCTTAATTGCGTGATAAGTCGGCTCGATTCCAACAGAACCGACTAAAGAATTAATTACTGTGTCCGCCTCGTCTAAAGCTGCGATTTTTTTTAACCCTCCCATTTCTGAATAAACCTGGCAGGAAGAAAAATTTTTCAGCTCGCCAATTTTAGAGCTGTCCATCACTGCGACCGCTTTTGGCCTGAATTCTTTTATTTGTTTTAATAATAAATCAGAATTTTTGTTTGCTGTTAATCCTACTATTTTGAACTCGTCCGGAAACTGCCTAACTATATCTAAAATCTGGGTTCCGATGCTGCCGGTTGAGCCGAG
>JBBSWR010000212.1:0-4126 GCA_038046185.1 Nanobdellota archaeon | reverse complement strand
AATTCTTCTATTTTCTTTCCGGTTGCAAAAGGCTTTTTCAGGTATATTTCCATCATCGGGTTTTCCAGCGCTTTTCTGCCGTCAAGAATTTCGATTATTCTGGGCAGGCCCAAAGTGACGTTCATCTCTGCGACACCGGCAAAGTGGAATGTGTTAAGTGTCATCTGCGTGCCTGGCTCCCCAATTGATTCTGCAGATATCAGGCCAACTGACTCTCCGGGGCTGACTTTTGCAGTGCTGAATTCCAGGCAAACCGCTTCCAAAATCTTTTTCAGCTTCGTGTCGCTAATTCCTTTAGGAAGATTATTTTTTATATCTTCGATTATCTTTGGTGAAAGCCTATCCTCGTATTCTGATATTACATCTGCCATTTTTTGTTTTTTTTTATTTTATTTTATTTTTAATTTATTTTTTTTAAATTTTTTATCAATAAAAATTTTCTACGTTGTGTTTATTATCCTCTTGACATTAATAACTCCGTTCTCGGACTTGGAAACATCAATTCCGTCTTCGCCGTACTCAAACTGTATGATTTTCTTTGATGCGTCACGGACAGTATTGTCATATTCCACTTTTAGGTCCTGCATTGCATTCGCAAGCCTTCTGTACAAATAACCGGATTTTGGCGTTCTCAAAGCTGTATCCATTAATGAATCTCGGCCGGTCATTGCGCCGAAATAAAATTCTGCCGGCGTCAGTCCGCCTTTAAACCCGTTCGCGATAAATCCATGCGCCTCTGAGCTTAAATCTCCTTTCTTGAAATGTGATAAGGTTCTTCCTTCAAATCCCTGGTCTATTCTTTTGCCCCTCATTGCCTGCTGCCCTACGCAAGCCGCCATCTGCGCCAAGTTCAAAAGATTTCCTCTTGCCCCTGACTCGGCCATTATCATTGTGTTTGTTCTCTTGTCAGCGTGAGTTGCAACGATTCTTCCGGTTTCGTTTCTTGCCTTGTTTAATACTCCCAGTATTCTCAGCTCAAGTGTTTCGAGCATCGTCTTTCCCGGGAAAGTTTCAAGTTTCCCTTCCTTAGATTGCGCAATCAAATCATCAACTTCCCTTCTCGCGTTGTCCAAATCTTCCTTGATTGCAATTCTTGCAGATTCCGGAAGGTCAGTATCAGATAAAGCGGATGTGAATCCGACTTTCAGCAAATATTCAATTCCCAGCCTGAAAATTTTTCCAAGCATATCTATGCTGTAATCTTTGCCGTATTTCTGGTGAAGATTTCTTAACATTAATCCAGATTCTTCCCCAACGGAGTTTCTGTCCATAACTCCGGTGAGCATCTTGCCGTTCTCGATAACAACGTGAGTTTCCTTGTCGCATTTGTCCTTTGACCTGTCACAAAGCCTTGAGTGGCCCTCATAATTGAAATCTTCAGGCAGCAAAGTGCTGAATATTTCCTTGCCTGTAACTACCTGTTTTCTTGGCAGTTTTGAAAAATCAGTCATGCCAACTGCGGACAGCAAGTCAATTGCCTCTTCTCTCTTAATTGATTCATCTTTTGTAAGCATAAAGTTTCCTGAAATTGCATCTTGCGTGCATCCGATAATGCTCAACCCATACCTTAATGAAATTAATTGAGTTTGTACTTCCATCAAAATTTCTGCCTCTGCCCGTGCTTCTTCTGTCTGTGGAATGTGCAAGTTCATTTCGTCGCCGTCAAAATCAGCGTTGTAAGGAGTGCAGACCGCAGGATTCAGTCTTAATGTTTTTCCGGGCAAAACCCTTACGCGATGGCACATCATGCTCATCCTGTGCAATGAAGGCTGCCTGTTGAATATTGCAATGTCGCCGTCCATCAAATGCCTCTCGACAATGTAGCCCGGCTGCAATTCTTCAAGCGATGCCTCTTTTGTTTCTTCTGTTATTTTTTTCTTTTTTCCGTCGGGCCTTATGATATAGTTTGCCCCAGGATATTTGTCCGGGCCTTTCTCAACAAACTGTTTCAGATATTGCATGTTCCACTCGTTTGCCCTTTCAGGAACAGTCAGTTTTGTTGCAATTATAGATGGAACTCCAACCTCATACAATTCAAGCATAGGGTCCGGGCTGATGACTGTTCTTGCTGAGAAATTTGTTCTCTTTCCCGCAAGGTTGTGCCTTATTCTTCCTTCCTTGCTTTTTATTCTCTCTGTCAAGGTCTTCAAAGGCTGCCCGCTTCTGTGCCTTGCCGGCGGCAGCTGCGCAATGTTATTGTCAAAAAATGTTGTAACGTGATATTGCAATAAATCCCACAAATCCTCGACTATGATTTCAGGCGCGCCTGCATTTATGTTTTCAAACAGCCTCTGATTTATTCTGACGATGTCCCCCATCTTATGGGTCAGGTCATCTTCGCTTCTCTCTCCGCTTTCCAGAGTGATTGAAGGGCGCATTGTGACCGGAGGAATAGAAAGCACTGTCAAAACCATCCATTCTGGCCTGACATGAGGCGCCTTTAATCCGAAAACTTCCAAATCAGCATCAAGAATTTTTTCAAGCCTTGCCCGCACTTCAATTGGGCTCAGCCTTTTGTCTTCTTCAATAAAAGTTGTCGGCTTCTCAAGCGAAAGTTTTTTCTGTTTTGCTTTGCAGTGGGGGCATTTGTTTGTTGTCTTAAGGCCAGCAATTATTTCCTTGACTTTGTGACGCCTGTCTTCAACGCCGCTTTCTTTCTCAACCTGGTCAAGAATCTCCTTGTTCTTGGCTATCTTATTGTCAGGAATCAAAATTCTGCCGCACTCCCTGCAGGTGCATTTCATAATTGTCATGATTATATTTACAAACTTGATATGGATAATTGCCCTTGCCAGCTCAATATAGCCGAAATGCCCAATGCATTCTTTTAATTTGGAGCCGCATGTCTTGCATCTTAATCCAGGGTCTATAACTCCCAGCCTTATGTCCATCAGTCCGCCGTCAACAGGATACCCTTCCTTGTCATACAGCTCAGGCGTCACAATCTTTGCGGAAGCCATCTTCTTTATCATCTTCGGGCTTAGAACTGAGAAAGTTATGCTTCGAACCTGCTTGTAGATGCACTGCTCCTCTTCTATCCTTTCGCTCTTTCCTTCCTTTCCTTCAATCGCCTGCTTTACAGTTTGAAGTTCCTGCGCTTCAGTCGGTTTTATTGTTTCTTCTTCGGCCATTTTTGTTTTAGTTTATTTTGAAAGTTTTTTATTTTATTGAATTTTTATTTGATTTTAATTCTTCCGCGGGATGAGCAACAAAGTTGCGAATCCTACACTTTTTGATGAAACTTTTTATATGAAAAAGTTTCCCGTCCTCAAGGGGCGGAACCCTTGTCTTAATATTTACTCTCCAACTGCAGTTTAGGATAAATTCCCAGTGATTTAAACTCGTCAAGCATCAGCTTGAATGCATAGCTTATCTCAATATCATTGACTTCGGTATTCTCGCCGCAAATCGGGCAGTAGGATTTGTTCTTGTAGTTGTCTTTGATTGCAATTATTCCGCAGCTCTCGCATACCGGAACAACCGTCCTGTCGCTGTCAAATCTCTCTTTCAGCAATAGTGATGCGCCGTGGGCAACGAAGGTATCCTTCTCCATTTCTCCCAATCTTAATCCGCCTTCTTTTGCTCTTCCTTCAGTGGGCTGCCTTGTCAAAAGCTGGATTGGGCCGCGCGCTCTTGAGTGGATTTTATTTGCAACCATGTGCTTTAATTTCAAATAATACATGTTGCCGATGAATATCTTTGCATCCAGCTGCTCTCCAGTCTGGCCGTTATACATCGTCTCTACCCCGCTCTCTCTGAATCCTAAGGAAAGTAATTCTTTTCTCAATCTTTCTTCAGGCTCTGCATCAAAAGTTGTTCCGTTGATGTATCGCCCCGCAAGAGCCCCTACTTTTCCTGCAACCATTTCTATCAAATGCGCGATTGTCATTCTTGATGGAATTCCGTGCGGCGAGAATATCAAATCAGGTATAATTCCTTTTGCCGAGAACGGAACATCGCTTTGCGGCACTATCAGCCCGACAATTCCTTTTTGACCATGCCTGCTTGTAAATTTATCCCCTATTTCCGGAACTCTCTCGTCCCTTATTCTGACCTGGATTAATTTATTTCCTTCCTCGTTTTCTGTGACTAAAACAAAATCAATTACCCCTTCCTCTCCGTGCTT
>JBBSWR010000211.1:0-1269 GCA_038046185.1 Nanobdellota archaeon | reverse complement strand
CTGTACAGGATGACCACATCGTAGACAAGTGCATAGTTTTTTCTGCGAATTCTAAAGGGGTTAAATAATTAAGTGTTTCATGGGGTCTAATAGAATTGTATTCAACTAACCAATTGGTTAGTTTTTTGTTAAAAATAACGATATCAGGATGGAAATTACCCCAACTTAGAAATTCATCTTTAAGTGTACGGTTAAACCGTTCATTGCTCGGATTATCTTTAGGGGTGCGAGGCCTGCTCCACCAATGAGTTAGTGATAATGCCCGCAGGGCATTATCAAAGTGTTTGTGAAATTCAGAACCATTGTCTGTATGAACATGTTCCACTTTTTCTTCCAATAGAAAGTATAATCTTTGAAAAAAATCTTTAGCCGCCATAGAACCATGACTTGTATACATTCTAGCATAAGAAATTTTTGAGTGTTCATCCAATCCGGTGATAATATATCTTTTAACTCCGCCCAGATGCAGAACAATGGTATCTAAATGGATAAGAAAACCGGTTGCCGGTTTTTTAATACAATCACTAATCTTTTTCTTTACCATACTGCTTTTACGTTGTGTATAATGTTTTTTCTTCTTTTTAAAGTATAAATGAAATTGTTCAATTACTCTTTGCACATACCAATCGGTAATATTCTCTTGATATTGCTTTCTATACAAAACAGCAATCTTCTTTTTACCAAAGTAGGGATATTGTTTCCGCAGCGCGATTACACGTTCATCCTTGCAGGCTACCGCCTGCCTGGAACGTACTGTTTTAGGTCGGCAACTCTTGGTTTCCAATGAACGCAAATTAAACACGATAAAACAGTTTAACCATTTGTAAAAAGTGCTTCGCCCAATACCAAAGTGCCGACAAACCATAGCAACATCTTGATTGGCTTTAGTTTCGTAAAAGATAATCCATTCCAATCTGCATAAAGCCTTTTTACTTAATTTCAACGCTTTACCAATCGCTCGCCAGCGATCGTACTTGTTCATTGACACTTTATTTTTGTTTTTCCAATAATTTTCGTAAACCATAACTAGATGAGATACATAAGTAACAGTCTTTATTCTACCAGTTTAGATGCCTGACGGCATCTACTTGGTGGAGTAAAAGTGTCCACGATGTATCTCATCTTATTCAGAATGTCATTGACAAAATAATCCTTTTCTGGTATCATGTTATCACTTATGTATAACAAATATCTTGATTAATTTTGATTGATGAGGTATAATAATTATATTGTTGAATCGATTTTTAAGTTAAAGGAAGGGAAATAAGA
>JBBSWR010000210.1:0-1911 GCA_038046185.1 Nanobdellota archaeon | reverse complement strand
CGCGGCATAGCAAGTTTTATATATCTGAACATCTCCTAACATCTTGAAGGTTTCAGTTTCCCGTTCTACCGGTTGTCTTGCCGGTTTTTTCTTCTTTATTTGCTTCTTCGTTTGTTCTTAGTTTTTTATCACAATATTCTGCAGGAGGGGGTGAAAAAGAACATTACCGCTCTTTTTTTTCCTGCAAGAAGTTATGGAACGTTTTCCTTTAAATAGTTCAGCCGAAGATGTCCAGTGTCCAGTGCTTACTTACAATATTGAAAATAAGTGGCATATATAGGAAAATAAATAAACAAGAAAACTGTCCCAACACTATGAAATGCATTCATCTTATAGTTTCAGGCAAAGTGCAGGGCGTTTTCTTTAGGGACAGCACAAGAAGAAAAGCACAGGAGCTTGGATTAAATGGATACGCGAAAAATCTTCCTGATGAAAATGTGGAAGTTGTTGCCGAAGGTCCGGAAGAAAAAATAAATGAGTTAATCAGTTTTATAAAAAATAATCCAGGGCATTCAAAAGTTAAGGAAGTCAAAATGAAACATAAAGAACTGGAAAATTTTAATGGGTTTGAGATTAAATTTTAAAAATCCGTCAGCTTTCTCTCAGAATTAGATTTTATTATCGTGGTGTTCCCTTCATCCCCGCCTGCTGTTTTTTCAACAGTGATAAATTTGCTTTTCTCCAGCCTCTCAATCTTCCTTTGGAATGATTTGTAAACGAGCTTTCCGCCGCTCTCCTGGTATTTTTTGAACAAATCGCCAATCTTGTCTCCGGAATTTTTCTTTGCCAAATCCAGAATCATCTTCTCTTCGCTTTGCAGCTCCTCATCATTTTTGATGGTAAACTCATCAATCTTGTCCAGTGCCTGCTGCGCGTGCTCAAGAGAAATTTTTCTTGATGCCTTGTTTTCTGCAATCAAGGCAGATTCTTTCATCAGGTGCAGCCCGGTTCTTATATCCTGCAGTTCAAATGTTTTTTTTGCAATCAATTCAAACACTTCATTGCTCAGGACTCCGGAATGGAAAGCATATTCCGCCCTCCGCTTCAGTATTCCTTTTGTCTCTTCATAATTGTATGGCCTGAACTCAATCATTTCCGGCATCAGTCTGGATTTTATGCGATCTTCTAGGTTTATTACCCATTCTTTGTAATTAGTTATCAAAATTATTGTTTTCCTGTAAATCTCTTCCATAGTCATATACAGAAAATCCAAATCTTCGAGCTTGTCCGCCTCGTCAAAAACGAATACAACGGATTTTTTGTTGAAAACCTGCTTAATCATTTTAAACAGCTCTTCCGTCTTCTTGTTCTGTATGAACTTGAAGTCAAGCTTCTCGCATATTTCGGTAAATATCTTAAAAGTAGTGTTATGCTGCCAGCAGCTCACATAGATTGGAATAACTTCTTCCGTCTCCTCTTCCAGCTCTGCAAGAACTTTTTTCAGTGCAACTGTTTTCCCGACGCCGGGCTGGCCATAGATGAAAACATTTTTGCCTGTTTTCTCCTGCAGCAGGGGCTTTATGCAGTTTGCAATTATCCTCTGCTCCCTTTCCCTGTAAGGCACAAGCTTGGGTATGAAGGAATAATCTAATGACATATCCGCCTTAAACAGAGATTCGCTGCTTCCCAGAATATCCTTGAACAGGCCGCTCATTTTATTGTTTAAAATTTTTAATGATTTAAATAACTTATGATAAAAACAGAATTAATACAACCTGTTCCCGCATCTCGCGCAGAAATTGTCAGAAGCCCTTGCCACATTCCCGCATGTTGGGCATCTTTTATACTGCTGTTTAGAAACTTGCCTGAACTGATTCGCATTCAATTTATTCAGCGGAGCCTGTTTTTTCTCTTCCTTATTTATGAATCCAATAACAATTTTAGCAACTCCGAAAATGATAAACAATAGTC
>JBBSWR010000209.1:0-1381 GCA_038046185.1 Nanobdellota archaeon | reverse complement strand
TTATAGAGAATGGAAGCAGCGTTTCAGAAGTCCAGTCACTGCTGGGGCACAGCAGCATAGAGACAACAATGATATATCTCCACATTGCATCCCCAAAAATGATTGGCACAAAAAGCCCGATTGACAGCCTTCCGATAAATTAGTTGTGCTGCACAAGAGCGGATAATTTATTTTAAAATTCTTAATAATTAAATTGTGAGAAAAATTAATACAGAACGTAAAGGCTAAATCTTTAATCCAGGAACTCAATATCAAGATACGGTTTAATCTCTTTTTTTCTTTTATCTGCAATTTTTTCAAAAACAGAAAAGCTTATAAATAAGTTTATCTTATTATAAGAAAATAAGAATTATTGGAGGCCAAAATGCACGCAGAAACTATTAAAATGTCTTCAAGGGGACAAATTGTCATTCCTCAAGATATTAGAGAAGAACTAAAAGCAAGTGAGGGAACTATTTTTTCAGTTGTTTCCGCCAAGGATACAATTATATTAAAAAAGTTATTAACTCCCTCAAAAGAAGATTTGATTAAGGAACTGGGTGCAATTGCACTGGATGGCAGAAAAAGAGCAGAAAAACTTGGAATCAAAGAAAGTGACGTGCCTGAAATGATTCAAAGAGTGAGAAAATCAAGAAAATAAAATGAAAGTTACAGTAGATACAAATTTTCTTATTTCAGCCACTCAATGGGATTATAGCGTGGCGCATAAATTGTTGAAGAAACTTATTCTTTCAGATGTTATGATATTCACAACGCAAGATATTTTGGACGAGACGGCTGAAGTGCTTGAAAGAGATTTTGAGTACAGCAAAAATGAAGCTAAAAATATAATTGAAAAAATATTGCTTTTTGCTAAGCTGATAGAGCCAAAACAAAAAGTAGCCATAGTAAAAGACGACCCTGATGACAATAAAGTTATAGAATGTGCTATTGAATCTTCTTCTGATTATGTCATAACTTACGACCAGCATTTATTGAAGATCAAAGAATATAAGGGAATTAAGATTGTTAAGCCCGAAGAAATTTCAAAAATCATTTAATCCAAGAACTCAATTCCAAGGTGCTGCTCAATCTCTTTTTTCTTTTTGTCAGCGGATTTTTTCTTGTCAGCTCCGAATATCTGCGACGATTTAACCCCAGTTACAATCAGCATTGTCCTTATTGTTTTTTCCATGTCCTTGTAAATCTGCGCTCCCCAAATCACGCGGGCGTCTTCATCAAGTTTCTCAGTGATTGTTTCAACAACTTTTCTTGCTTCATCAAGCGTCATGTCCTCGCCGCCGATTACGTTAATCAAAGCGCCGTTCGCGCCTGAAATGTCCACATCAAGTAAAGGATTAGTAATCGCTTTCTCAACAGCTTCAACTGCGCGGTTCTCAGT
>JBBSWR010000208.1:0-1104 GCA_038046185.1 Nanobdellota archaeon | reverse complement strand
TGTGGTTTCATAATTTTAACAAAAGAAAGTCAGCACACATAACTTGACTTTACCCATTAACCATAAATTTTATAAATACGGCTAACGAAGTTTTGGGAATGGAAAGCACACATTCTTTTCTGGTGGAGTGGACAGCAAACTTTGTGAAAAACAAGGATGTTGTTGCCAGGAAAATCGAGAATATTGAAAAAAACAAGGATGGGTTTGATTTGTACGTCAAATTCAAGGACAAGGAACAATTTTTTATAATTTCTCCAAGCATAAACAATTTAGATTTGATAATTCCAAAATTAAAAAGTGATTCATATTTCTGCATTGTAATTTTGAATTCAGGCGAAAACCTTGACAGCCTGATAAAAAATTGGAGAAGATTGATTGAATTTAAATTCCTGAGCGTGATATTTGTAAATCCATTTTCACAGCTGGACAAGAAATGGATAATCTATCCCTACACCCACCATAAAATCTGCGATGAATCTTCTTTGAAAACCGGGCTGAAATCAATGTTTGAGATGGTTGAGCCGATTGAAGAAAAGGAATTGATTGCTAAAATAAGTTGATATAATTCTTACAGAAAAAGCAATAAATTCATCAGGGAGGGAATTTTATCGTTGCACTAAAAGTGCTTGTTTTGCCCTCCACCCACCCGATAAAGTTGGATGGACTAGTGCTCAATTAAAAATAATATTTAAATTCATAAACTAAACAGAATAATCTGGCCAACAAAGCCGGAAAACAAAGGTATCATCAGATTATCATCCAATTCATCAACCATCGTTTCTACAATTGTCGCGACAAATGCCATTCCAAGAATGATGTAAATGCTGTCAAGAATCAGGAAGCCCACAACCAGGTTGATGGCCAATTCTCCCAGAAACCCCGCCCAGGTCTTGTTTCTGTAAATCAGAGTTGTGCCGTATCTTTTGCCGACAACCGCAGCAATCATGTCGCCGAAAGTGGTCATCAAAAGCGCAGCCAAAGCTATTTTATTGTCAAATACCGCAAGCGAGATTATGCTGGCCGAAAGGAAGTAAACAACGCCGCACACCCTGTTTTCCTCTTTTGCCCTTATGAATAGCGAGAAGAAAGGAATTTTCCATCCAA
>JBBSWR010000207.1:0-4477 GCA_038046185.1 Nanobdellota archaeon | reverse complement strand
GGCTCGTATATGTCTCCTGAACGCTTCAATCTTTCCAGAGCTTCATCAATTTTTGGCTCATCCAGGCCGCGGTTCTTAGCTTCGGCATAAACTTCCTCTACCGGTATTGTTTTTCCAAGTTTTGACTCAAGCTCCGTGATTACATCTTTTACTATAAGTATGTGGCTTCTCTGGGATGCGCCAACGCCCGTTGCAATCCTGTCTATGTCAATTTTTCCGGTTTCCTTGTCAAAGCCGACCTGCATCAAGCAGTAATCCAAAAGCTCAATTGCCTTCTTTGCGTCTTTTCTTGTGACTCGGTCGTCAAGGCGCGCTTTTGCGGATGCCTCGCTTAGCCTTACCAAAGCTTCAAGCTGCCTTGCTGAGATGGGAATTGCTTTTAGTCCCCCTTCCCCGCCGCCGCTTTTCCTCATTTTTAGGTAATATTCCTTAATCTCTTCGAGCGCTCCATCAGTAAGTTTCGGAACTATTCTCTGCCGCGCATAAGCTACAAATTTTCTCAGAAGGTTTGTTGGTATTTCCGGCTCATTTGTGTCCGGGGCCTGATGCAGAGCCAGTATGTGCTTCGCCATCCTCTCATCACGGATTTCTTCAGGCAAATCTTTTATGGGAAAAATCAAATCAAATCTGTTAATCAAGGTCGGAGGCATGTCAATCTGGTCAGCTATGATTCCGTAAGGATCAAATCTTCCAAATTTTGGATTGGCAGCGGCGAGCACAGTCGTTCTTGCAATTAAAGTCGCCTGAATATTTGCTTTTGAAATGCTGACTGTCTGGTTTTCGAGAGCTTCGTGCATTGCCGCGCGGTCTTCGTTGCTCATTTTGTCCATCTCATCAACACAAATTAATCCGTCGCTGCTCAGCACCATCGCTCCTGCTTCAAGCGCCCAGCCTTTTAGGAATTCGTCTCTGACGACGGCAGCGGTCAGCCCGGCTCCGCTTACTCCCTTGCCACTGACATACCTTCCTTTTGGCGCGATTTGTGTTATTCTTTTTAGAAGGGCTGATTTACCTGAATTGTGGCTAACTATTCCATTTGCAATGAACATGTGGCTTGCCGGAACTTCAAAATCATAAACATCTTTTATGCCAGCCGGCATTATTTTAGCAATCTTTTCATATCTTTGCGGAGTTTTTCTTTTTTGAATGTCGCTTCGGCTTCTTACATTTTCCAAAACACGATTTAAGCTGAGTTTCTTTTTCTCTGAATTAAATCCAATATGCTTGGCAAACAATTCAATGTCCCTGGAACGCCTTATGCACAAATTATCTTCTATAATTCTGGACTGAATCCCGAAATACAAAAACAACAGCTGCACGTCTTTAAGCAAATCTTTGCTGACGGATTTTAATTGTATGGAAGTTCTTCCTCTGCCATTTCCAAATGCGCAGCCATCAGCTTCAAAAAGCCAGCTGATAAATCTTGCAACAACATAGTTTGGGCTCCTAAATATCTGCTGCGGCACTCTTTTGTTTGACAAAAATGAAAGTGAGTTGGCAACTTGCTTGCTGTTTATTTCTAAAATATTCATTTGTTGTGTTGAAATAATCTGCCTTAAAAGACCGCTTCCATCGTCAATGGTTTTTATGCTTCCACTGATATTTTTGGCGTAAATTGAAGGCTCAACACTAAAAGTTTTTTTCCATAAATCAGAAAGTTTTTCAATTAAATCGAATTCTTCATTATTAACATAGCAACTTACACTATATCCTCTTTTGTGAATATGCCCGTCACCAATTACATAACCGCATAAAGAAGCAAGCTCTGGTGTAAATTTGTCAGGTAAATTAGCTTCTTTTAGCTTTCCAGATTTTGAAACTATTTTTTTAAAATCAGTGGGCACACACTTTTTTACCATATTTGGTATTTTAGGCATAACTCTTATCTCAGTTCCAAACAAAAGCTCGTCAGCCCTTTGCCACCCTCCTTTTGTGAGAAGCGGGTGGTTGTAAGTGCATACTATCTCTTTGCCAGTTTCCGTAACCACTTTAAGGACGGGCTGCCGCCTGTAATAATGGAATAATGTTGCAAAATCGTAGTATTTATCTTTTCCATGCCTTCTTATTTTTGTGACAATCTCCTTTATGGGCTGTAGGTGATTTTTTCCTAAATTTTCTATTTTTTCCATTCCTTTGTATATAAGCGCGACTTGAGAATCTCCGGCAATGCATCCTGGGTCGCCAACCAGCAAAATATGCATATCTCCCCTGCTTACAACGCTGTCGCTCCTCACTTTACGGACTCCGCCCATCAGCTGAAGAAGCAGCGATTCCTTGATTTTTTCATATCCATAAATCGAAGGGGCAATAGAATTGATTAGCTTTTCATAGCCTTTCGGGTCATTTGCAATTTCAATGATTTGTTTTTCTTCCTCTTCACTTATTTGGACTTCATGGAAGCTGTCCTGTGTCGGGCGTATGTAATTCGCATCAATCATCAGGTCAAATCGGGTTGATTTTGCACCGCTTTTTGATATAATCGGAACTTCTTTTACAACGCCAAATGCTTCGACTTTGCTTCCCGGAGATGTGCGCTTTTCGCTTAATGGGCTTACCAGATCATTAGTCAATAAAATATTAATTCTCTTTGGCTGCTCCCCACCCTCAAGATTTTCCGACGCTTCCTCAAGAACAATTCCCTGCGCATCAACGAGCTCTTTGTCAAGCATCACAAATTTTCCTTTTCTTCCGCATCCGCATCTTGTCGGCTCCTTGAAAGTCCCTTCAACCTGCAGAATGTTCATAATGTTTCCGCAGACTGGGCATTCAAACCTTGCAGATGTCACCTGCGGCCTTACATCAGATTTTTGCCTTATGATTCCGTTGACAAAAAGAAATTTATTGATGTGCTGGCTTCTGATATTTCTTACCATCACAAACTGGCTTTGCGGGAGATTGTGAAACCTTATCCTGAAATTTTTCAGGCCTTCAACATCAAACTGCTCTATTGACTTTTCTATCGCTTTGATGCTTTCTTCCGGAGAATCCAGAAGATCTGATGCAAGGTCCGGATCATACTTTGACAAATCTGCAAAGTCAATCAGCAAAGAATGGTTCCCTTTTCTTGCATTATCCAGAAGAATATTATAGTAATTGCTTTCAATAAATTCCTGAAATTTTTTTATCTGCTCGCTTACACTCATTTTTGAGCTTACTGTTGCTGCTTCCATGGTTATTTTGCTGTTTCCTTGTTTTATATATCTTGCGTGCAAATGTCCAGTGCTTTCGCTAATGAAAACAATTTTGGCAGATGTACACTGTAAAAATTAATTACGCCTTGACTCTTTTTAAATTTTCAATCAGCTTGTCAAGCGCAGCATGAACTTCTTTCTCGCTTTTGGTTCCTGTGCATACTACTTTTCCGTTGCTGAAAAGCAAAAATGTTGCCTTGGCGGCTGTGAGCTTGTAAACTAATCCCGGAAACTGCTCCGGCTCGTATTCTGTGTTCTCGAGCTTCATTGCCAAAGTGTTAAGATTCAGGTCCATTCCGACGCTGCCTGACGCGACAATGTTCTGGATTTTAATCTCCGGCTTTATTGTTATTTTGACGTTGATTTTTTCCAGGCTCTTGATGATTTTCTTGATGCTCTCTTCAACTTTGTCCATAGAGCGCGCTCCTGTACACACCACTTTGCCTGATGAGAATATCAGGGCAGAAGTTTTGGGGTCTTTAATCCTTATAACGAGGCCCGGAAACTGCTCTGGGTTGTATTCCGTATTGCTTAGGGTAGCTGCCATCTTTTCAAGCGGAATCGCATGATTTAAAGACGTAGAAACAACTATATTGACGACTTTTATATCTCTTTTAGGTTCTTTCTTTGCCATATTGAATTACACCCCCAAATAATAATTATTTCAACTGAATAAGCCTTAAAACTCCCCCAAATCACTGCAGAAACCCTCTTCGGTCTCTGAAAGGCTGTTTGTTTATAAGCATTTATAAATGGGGTGTTCTTTATAAATACTTTTGTTTTTAAATAGATTTATCTGAACAGAGAGTTTACAGACGTTATGCCTCCTTCGTTTCGGGTGGAACAATAGTTTTAAATAAGCAGTTTGGATTTTTTGGAATATGAATAGTGATATTGTAATCCCGCAAAATAATGAAACGGAGTTTGCTGATGTTGCTTCAAAACTGGGAATTAAAAAATTGTATTTTTTATATGAACCAAATAATTTTGATGAAACAAAAATAAACAAGAAGCTCGAATCAATAAAAGAAAAATTTAATTTAAACTTTGAAATTGGAATACTAGTAAAAGGCCAGGATGCAAATAAGATAAAAATAAAATCTAAATTAACTGCTGCAAAAAGCTCAGATAAAGACAGGTTCTATATTGAAAGCAAAAAAGTCAAGATGATTTATGGATTTGAAGAGCTTGGCAGGAAAGATTATCTTCATCAAAGGGCATCAGGATTGAATCATATCATGTGCGAGTTAGCCAGTAAAAATAACATATTTATTGGATTCTCATAC
>JBBSWR010000206.1:0-2520 GCA_038046185.1 Nanobdellota archaeon | reverse complement strand
CAAATAATTCAGTACAAGAAATAGGTATAATTATAAATTTGACTGTTAGCGATGCCACGCCAATAAGCTTTGTTTGGTATTATAATGGAAGCATTAACACTACAATTGCTTCGCCTTACGATATTAGTACAAGCAACTGGGTCAAAGCAGAATATGCTCTAACAGTTTATGCAAATGATAGTGCTGCAAATTTGAATTTAGAAACCTATAAATTTGTATTGGATAGTAGACCTAATACCACGACATCTGCAGTAACTTTAACATTGGAAGACGAACCTTACTTTTATGATGTAAACGCAACTGATGCAGATGGATATACATTAACGTATTCACTAGTTACAAATCCTTCAGGCATGACTATAAGCTCTACTAATGGAACTATTAACTGGATTCCAGATAATTCCCAAGTAGGAAACCATAACGTAATGGTTAGAGTTACAGATGGTAATCTATCGACAAATCAATCTTTTGTCCTGACTGTAATTAACGTAAATGACCCGCCAAACTTGACATTGCCTTTGCCAGATGTAAAGTTTAATGAAGATTCCTATAATGACAGCTTGAATCTATGGATGTTTTTTGCAGATGTTGATAATGCTACGCTAATTTATAGTTCACAAGTTAATGATACGAAGGTTCAAGTTACAATTTATCCAAATAATACAATTAAGATAAATTCGTCTTTGAATTGGAATGGGCTTGCAAATGCAACAATCATTGCGAGTGATGGTCAATATAATGTAAATGATAGCATGCTTATTAATGTAACACCAGTTAATGATGCCCCTGTTCTTAACTTTATACCAAATATTATTGTAAATGAAAGTGATTTGATTGATATTAATACAACAGGCAACGTTACAGCAACTGATGTAGATGGTGATAACTTGATATTTACGTATAGTCTTCCATTAAACAGTTCAGGGAAATGGCAAACAACATATATTGACGCAAGAAATTATACTGTCAAAGTGACAGTAAACGACAGTAATGGCGGAACAGATTCTCAAAATGTTATTATCGCAGTGCTTGACAAAATAAGCGGAGCTAATGATACAATAATAGGGAATATAAGTGATATTGTAACAACAGTACCCGACCTGACTTTAAGAATCAATAACTCAGTCTTTAATTCAAGTGCTATAATTGTTGGTACGCAAAAAATTAATTTCACCGAAGGAAACAACACCCTTTTAGAATTTGATTTTGAGTTTTCAAATACTTCAAAATTCAATTTTGTTGATATTAAAATAAACAAAACATTTGTCAGTGGAAGTGAAAGTCTCGTAATAAAAGGAATTGATTTAACATCACAAGGCAAAACAAAAACTATCTACATGAATAGAACAAACACAACTTACAATTCTGTTTGTGTTAAAGATACCGAAATAACATCTATTACAGAAATGATGTCTGATTGCAGTGCTTCTGATGAAACAAAGCTTCCATGTGATGGGGTTTCTACAAGCGGATATGTCTGCACGCTTGAAAGTACGATGTACAAAATTACTGGATTAAAACACTCTGGCATTAAACAGATTTCATATGACAGACCATCAAGCGGTGGAGGTGGTTCTAGTGGTGGTGGCGGGGGAGGAGGCGGTGGTGGAGGCGGCGGGGGTGGTGGAGGTGGAGGACTTACCTTCGTATGTAATATGGAGTGGCAATGTGGAGCATGGTCAGACTGTATTAATGGTTTTCAAACAAGACAGTGTAATTTTGTCAAAGTTCCACAACATGCTCAAGATACAGAATGCCCTGATGCAACAAAACCCCCATTAACGACTCAAAGTTGTGTAGTTAATATACCGCCTGCGACCGGATTGGTCACAGCATCAGAAAGTGAAGCACAGACTAAATCCACATCTTTACAGAATGAATCACCAACATTAGCGCCTGAAAAACCATCTGAACGTGGTTTAGGTGCAATTACCGGTGCTGCCATCAATCGTATTTTATCAAATCCGAAAGCTATAATGGAGATTAGGCTAGGAAGTTGGTTGTTATTATCTGTCGCACTTGCAGTCATTGGTTACATTTTTGTATTCAGGAGAGGCGGTCCTGGATTTATAGCAAAAAGAGTCCCTAAAATCAGTAAATTCAAAATGCAGTATCATCAAAGAAAAGGCGACAAATTATCAAAAAAAGGATTAAAGGAAAAAGCAGAAATACACTATAAGAAAGCTGAAGAATTCAAAAAATATTTAGGAAAATAGTTGATAAAAGATATTAGCCCCCGATTCAGTTCATAGTTTCGTAAAGCCCCCGATTTAGTTAGTGCCTCTTTATATTTTAAATAAATATTTTAGACTGCTGCGTTTCTTGACTATAACAGAAAATTTATGGAATGGATTTTATGCAAATTAATTGCTGAATTAATTTAAAGTTTCAAAAAGCTTTGATGGTTTTTGGAATTATCGTCGAGAAATCGACATTTTATCGTCGAGGCAAATAAAAAATTTCGCATAATCTACGTTAAATCCCCCGAACTCGGATTTTTCCTCGAGCCGAGCTTCGAGG
>JBBSWR010000205.1:0-1789 GCA_038046185.1 Nanobdellota archaeon | reverse complement strand
CGGCTTCGGCAGAGGCGGATTTGGCGGCGGAGGCTCCGGCGGATTCGGGGGATTTTCAGGAGGCGGTGGAGGATTTGGCGGTGGTGGCGGTGGAGGGGGCTGGAGATGGCAAAACTTAAATACGCAAATCCATTTTCATCATTCAAAATGAATCAATTGAAGAAAATGCACTGCCCGAGATGCTCGGGAATCTGGCAAAAGAAGTTCATGCGCAAAATCAAGCATCCTTCAGGCGCAATCCTGGATGTCTGCGACCACTGCGGAGGAATGTGGCTCGACAAAAATGAAGTTAAGATGCTTTATAACTTTTCAAAAAAATCATCAAAGGTGAACAAATGAAAAACAAATTAAACAAATTATGGTTGTGGATTGGAATTCCGGTAGTAATAATTTTACTGGTTGTATTTTGGTATTGGGGAACTTATAATTCACTGATAAGGATGAATGAAGGCGTCAACGGCAAATGGGCCCAGGTTGAAACTCAATATCAAAGAAGAGTTGACCTGATTCCAAACTTGGTTTCAACAGTCAAGGGTGCGGCAAATTTCGAGCAATCCACGCTGACTGAAATAACTAAATTAAGAAGCCAGTGGCAGGCAGCTCCAGATGTGAACGCAAAAGTTGAGACAGCAAATCAAATCGAATCAACACTGTCAAAATTATTGGTTATAGCAGAAAATTATCCTCAGCTGACGGCAACAAAAAACTTCCAGGCTTTACAGGATGAATTGGCGAACACGGAAAATAAAGTTGCAGTTGAAAGGCAGAGATACAACGATGCCGTCAGGGATTTCAACGCAAAAATCAAGACATTCCCTTCAAGCATTGTTGCAAGAAATCTTGGCTACGCAGACAGGACTTACTTCAACTCAGCTCCGGGTTCTGAAAACGCGCCAGAAGTGAAGTTTTAGAAATCTATTTTTAATTTTTTTATTTAGAATTATTTAGGCTTTGCGCTATTAAAAACTAAAAATGGAATTATCACAAATACTGGGATGGACTGCTACATTCTTATTTTCCATAATGATAATCCCGCAGATGGTAAAGACTATAAAACTAAAAGACACAAGCGGAGTCAGCCTCATGCTCTTTATTATATTCCTAGTTGCCAACACAATTGCGCTTGCGTATGCCCTGTTGATAAACCAGATGCCGCTAATCATAAAATATGTGATAGCAATTGCAACGACACTAATTTATCTGGGATTATACTGGTATTATTACAACAAAAAGAAATCAAAATAAATCATCTGATGAATTCTCTGGAAGTTAAGTTTTAATTTTTATTTAATTTTGTTTAAAATGTCTTTCATAATCCTAGCCTCTTTTCCTAGCATTTTCATATTTTGATCAATTTTCCCTCTTCCTTCATCAAATAACCTACTTGTTTCAAGAATTTTTCTACTAAACTCTTTTGTTCTTTCATTTTTTGTTCTACGAGACCTTGAGTATCTGATAAGAATCCAAAGGATACAGGATAAAAACAATAAAATAATAAAAATCATTATTTGATAATAATAATTTCGTAGATGTAAATAAATAACATTATGCAAAAAATTTCCAGTAACCCCCGCCAATAATCCTAAAAATATGCTTAATGAAAAAACCCATAATGTTAAATGTTCATTACTAACATGCTGAAATATAGATAAATTCAGATTTAAGTCATCTTCTTTTCTTTCAATTATGGAATCAAATTTTGAAATTTCTTTCTGAATATTTTCAATAGTCAATCTAATAGCTAATCTCTTAAATAATGGAACATTCTTGGCATGGCTTTAGAATTATC
>JBBSWR010000204.1:0-4462 GCA_038046185.1 Nanobdellota archaeon | reverse complement strand
CATCGCTGACATTTGCCACTTTTTCGCTTTTTACTAAAATGATTTTCTTTTCAATTTCATTTGTTTCAGGATAATCCATATACACAATGTCAAACCTGTCCAATAATACATCGCTTAATTTTTCTGTTGAGGAATCTTCGGGGTTCATCGTGCCTATGAAAATAAAATTAACATCAAAATCTATATCATAGGAGCCTATTGTCGCTTTGCCTTCTTCTAATACTTGAAGCAATGCGTTCTGCAGTTTTTCCGGGCATCTGTTTAATTCATCAAAAAATAAAATTCCGTTATTTGCCTTGAAAATTTTTCCCGGTGTGAACGCTTCCAGGCTCAGAGGCCCGAACCTCAATGCTTTGATCGGGTCAATATCCCCCAATAAATCCTCAACTGTCAAATCAGGAGAGCCCTGGATTCTAACAAATCTCTTGCCCCCTTCCAGCTTAACTGTTTTGGACGATTTCTTCTGCTTGCATGAAGGGCAAACTAAATTATCCGGAGTGCAGTGGTAATCGCAGTCTTCAATTACATCAATGGACGGCAATAATTTTGCCAAATTCTTCGCTAACGTTGTTTTTCCGATTCCAGGCGGGCCGACTATTATGATGTGCCGGTTAGTCAATAGCGCTGACTTTATTCCCTGCTTTGCAGAATCCTGCCCCAGAATATCTGCAAAAGGGTCTTTGTTTTTCAGGAATGTTTCCTTTAGTTGTGTGCTTAGCATTTTGAGTTTATAGAACACAAAGAAATGGATAAATAGTTTATAAAAGTATGCCTATAACAGCCTAATCACCCATACAACAGCTCCGGCAACAACCGGAATAATCAGATTATCATCAACCTGCTCTGCGCCGATTTTTATTTCAACTGCTTCTATAATCATTGCAATTAATGAAGCAAAAAATGCCTCGTGCCACGGCAGAAACATCCATGCACCGATAAATCCTGCGATAAATCCTGCAATTGTCCCTTCAAGAAATTTTGTTCCAGACAAAGGGTGTTTTATTTTGCCGTAATGCAGGCCATAAACATGCGAAACTGAATCACCAAAAGCCAGCACCATTATTGACGCCATTGCTATATCTTTTGAAAATAAAAAAAGCGAGATGTATATTCCTATGAAATAAAATATGGTGCCTTTGCCCGGGAATGTTTCAATTTCTTTTTTTCTTTCAAATTTTTCCAATAATTCGTGGATAACAGGGATTCTTGCCCTTTTGCTCAGATAGGACAGAAAAATTCCTAAAACTATAATTAAAAGAATATCAGCATATCTTACAACAAATCCAAAGATCAAGATATCATGGCCAATAAATCCGTTCATCAGCAGTAATACAATAACCAAGCCTAAAGCGAGATGAAGCATCTGCCTGCTTATTTCAAAATTTTTTGCTCCAATATTTTTATTTTGCATTTTTTAAGTGTTTATTTTTATTATAGACAATTGCGTTGATTTGTTACATCTACACGCAATTGTCTATCTCGCAAATTGCGGCTGTTTATTAAATTTTTTACCGCAATTTACGATATAAAATTCCAGCAGGAAGTTTCCTATGAAATACCCAACTACTGCCCCGAACACTACATCACTCAGATAATGAAAATCAAAATAGATTCTGCTGAAAGCAACCAGAAAAGCAAATGATGCCCAGAAAGTTTTTTGTTTTGGAAGATACATCAGCAGCACGGGCAATAATGAAAAAACAACCATGGAGTGGGTGCTTGGAAATGAATAGTTGATTATGTTAATCAAAGGGTGATAAAGATTTTCTATGGGACGCTGCCTTGAAATAATCAATTTTACAATAAATGAAAAGGCAAATGCCACGATAAAAGTTAAAAATAATAATTGAAATAATTTTCTGTCCTGCCTGTACAGGATAATAACCGGAATAAGCAGCATGACAACTGCAACCACCCCAAAATTGGTGATTATGCTCAGGACAAAATCAAGGAATGGAATTTTTATATTATTGAACACCAAAGTTACCGGCTTGTCAAAGAAAGTAGAAATGTAAAACAGAATCATTCCGACCAGCAAAAACATTATGCTCTTTTTTTTTCTCATATCAGGTCTTTAATTACTGTTTTGTTTGAAATTATCTTATTTGGCCAGATTTTACAGCCTGCGCTGACAGTTACATTTTTTGCTTTTACGTTGTCTCCAACCACGGCTCCGAATTTATTTATTTTTATTTCTTTGCCACTGACAATAGAAACAGAATTATTTTTTGATTTCATTTTTCCGCTGAAATAAACATTTTCCCCGATAACTGAATCTTCAACAGCTGAATTCCCATCAATAACTGAATTATCCATTATTATTGAATTCTTAACAGTTCCATTAATTATGCAATTGTCCCCTATTGATGAGTTTATGAGTTTTTTATTAACTTTTGAATTTTTTCCTATAAGATTACTATTTTTTCTTAATATTTTGTCTGCTTTCAGCAAATCCCAAGGGTAAGCTATAGGGAGCCACTGTTTTGCCCTGATGCAGCGTATTTTCCCTTCTTTTGACAGTAATTTTATTGCATCGGGCAGTTCAAATTCGTTTCTTTCGGATTTCTTGACCTGCTTCAGGCAGCTGAAGATTTTTTTATCGAAGCAATAAAACGCCGCATTGGCCAGATTTGAAACAAAAGTTTTTGGCTTTTCAACAAAATCTTTCAGGATTCCGTTTTCTTCTATAATCACACCAAAATTCTGCGGATCTTTAACAATTGTTGCCAAGATTGAATATTGGTATTTAATGCAATTTTTAATATCCCCTTTAGAATAAATATCATCACCCATCATCAAAATAAACTTATTTTTGATGTACGGTTCTGCAACCGATAAGGCATGCGCCGTTCCCAGCTGCTCTTTCTGCTCAACATATATTAATTTTATGTTTTTATATTTGTTTCCGAAATAATTTTTTATCATCTCTTTTTTGTATCCGACAACTAGAATTACTTCATCCGCAATTCCCATTAAATTATCCAGATTATGCTCAAGAATTGTTTTGTTTGCAGCCTTAAGAAGCGGCTTTGGCCTTGTGAGTGTCAAAGGATAAGTTCTTGTTGATTTACCCGCCGCCAGTATTACAGCCTGCATTTTAGAGCACTTTAAGCTTTAGGGATTTGCTTCTTTCTTTTGAATAATCTGATTTAATTAATTCTTTTAATAAATCTTCAGGAAAAATGTACTTTCTTTTATCAACAGCATAAATTTTCCTGTTTTTCTCGAGTGTTTTTTTGTGAATCTTCCTGAAATTATCAACGTGCTGCTTCATCTCAAGAGGCGGACCTTCGACTTCCACAGTTTTTGGCAGCGGCTCTTTGTTAAAAATAAAATAAAAAAACGAATTGCTGTTTTTGTTCCATTCCCAGCCGGATTTAATTATTTTAAAATCGTGTTTTGCCAGCCGCTGGCTGAAAAATTCAAATGTTTTCATTAACTTGCTGCCCACAACATCTATTTTTCCGGCTAAAGGCTCTGCTTCAATAATTACTAATTTTTTGTTGTTTGATTTCAGCCCTAAAAACAAAGATTTTAAGTCTTTCTTAACAAAAAGTTCCTTTGACGGGCTTTTCAGGAATTCTTTTGCCGCTTTTTTGAAAGCCTCGAATTTTTCCACGCTTAAGGCAGCCGCAGCATTCCTGCCTTTCTGAACCGGGTCTATGACAATCAGCGGTGAAACTAATTTTGAAACGTTTACTATCTTAAAAACATCCTTTCCCCTGTAATATTTCTCTGCGTCCACGACAACTTTGTCATCCCACTTTGCAGAATTTTTGATTAAGTTTAGGAAAGAGCCATAATATACTGTCAGAATTTCACATACATATCCTGAAAATCCCTTTATGTGGCTTTCTGCCCCATAAACATTATTTGCCTGGGCGAATTGCTTGGTCAGCTTTATCTCATTTACCAGTTTTTTGTGCTTTTTTACCCAGTTTGAATGCAGCGGACTTACGTCGGTTATGTTTTTCGCTTGCTCTGATTTATTGATTTTTAGGATTGGCACTATTTCAAAAGTGAAGTTATTTTCCTTAATCTGGAAATAATCCCTTGAGCCATGCAATTTTATTATTTTTTTAAATTTCCTGTTCAGAATTTTTTCCAAGACATCAGATATCTTATCGCTTTTATCCTTGTATTTTTTGTAATCAAACAGGACAAAAATATCTGCATCAAAAGTTTTCAGCCAGGTTCCCTTTGCGCCTGAGCCGCCCAGAATTGCTTTTTTATCTTTCTGGCCTTGGTTTATTTTGCTTATTATACCATTCAGCCTTGTGAATATTTCATTCTCGTAAGCTTTATCAGGCTGGATGTCTTTCAGGACTTCATTCAGGATTAACTTAACATTTTTCATAATGAGAAATCAAATTTAAGTTTATAAAAAGGTTTGGGTTTTTAATTTTGTGTGTTATCCAGAAACTATTTCCCTACGACAAGTTAATTGTAAGCATGAAGCTTA
>JBBSWR010000203.1:0-1311 GCA_038046185.1 Nanobdellota archaeon | reverse complement strand
TGCCCGTCGCAGTGGATTCCTGCGCCGATTCCGATAGTGGGTATTTTTATTTTTTTAGTAATAGTTTCCGCAAGTGTTAATAGGATACACTCAAGAACCAATGAAAAGCATCCTGCCTTGTCAAGCTCAAGCCCCTCTTCTAATATTTTATCTGCGCTGTCTTTGTCCTTTCCCTGAACTTTGAAAGCGGTTATTGTCTGCGGCGTTAACCCGATATGCCCCATCACTTCAATTCCGTTTTTCACAAGAAATTTGGCAATCTCCGGCTTTCTTTCAATTTTGACAGCGTGCGCCCCTGCTTTCAGAAACAATTTTGCATTTTTCAAAGCGGATTCTTCATTGTCATAAGTTCCGATTGGCATGTCCCCGACAATTAAAGTACTCTTTGCACCTCTTGCAGCAGCGCCGGTTGCCCTTAGCATGTCATCCATCGTGACTTGAGTGGTATTTTCATATCCCAGAACTACCATTCCGAGGGAATCTCCTACAAGAATCATGTCTACAATCCCGTCCATTAATTTTGCCGTCGGAAAATCATAGGCAGTAAGCATGGCAATCTTCTGCTTTCCTTTCATTGATTTTATTTCTTGGATTGATTTCATTTTTAATGCACTCTTTTGTTTTACTTAACCGGGTGGGTGGAGGGCTATCAAACTACACGGCAAGTGCGATAAGATTTTCCCTCCCTGAGGAAGTTTAGTTCTAATTTCTAAAAATTTAATTAATCCTTTCCTTCAGCGCGGCATAAATTATAGGCATCGCAATCGTTGCATCGCAGATTAAGTCAACAAATTTTGCTTTCGGGTTCATCTTGCCCCAGGATATTCCTTCCCTTAATTCTGCTCCGCTTGAACCGCCGGGCTCAGGCCTGTCCATTGTGACCTGCACGCCGTACAAAGCCATTCTGGGTGCAAGCTGCATTGCTTGCTGTATGTAATTTTTAGGCACCCCGCCGCCGAAATAAATGACTCCGGCTTTCTTTGATGTCCACGCAATGTCAATTATTTCCTTCAAATCCTCGAAAGCACGGGTTTCAACTTCTTTGTTTCTGGCCAAATGCCCCCATATCATCAGTCCGATTCCGGAATCTGAAATTGCCGGGCAAAATATTGGAATCTTTTTTTCAAAGCAAACTTTTAGGATTGATCTTTTCGGAGTTAGTCTTCCAAGCTCCCACAGGAAATCTTTTATTGATTTTTTATCTTTCAGGCTGTCAA
Source organism: Nanobdellota archaeon (assembly GCA_038046185.1). Classification (GTDB taxonomy): domain Archaea; phylum Nanobdellota; class Nanobdellia; order Woesearchaeales; family GW2011-AR4. The sequence goes on along the minus strand of JBBSWR010000203.1, from coordinate 94 downwards.
AATTTTTGGCAATAAAATCTTCCATCCCTTCATAAATCTTGTTTGGCATATAAGACTCATAAACCCTGTCAAATCCTTTTTTGTGCAGTTCTTC
>JBBSWR010000202.1:0-5721 GCA_038046185.1 Nanobdellota archaeon | reverse complement strand
TATATCTCCATGATTAGTATTTAGTTTGATTCCATTACCTACTTTAACCCATTGAGTAACCATAACCTTAGAAAAATGGCAATCTTTAAAAAGTTTTCATAAATGGCTTGCAATCAATCCGCTCACATCAATCTTCGCTGCCTTGTTTGGAATTGCAGCGGGTTAAATTTATTAAATGATTTCTTGGAATGATTAATTTATCTCATAAACTTCACAGTTTTCTGGAATTTCCAGATACATCCTAAGTTTCTTGGAAGAAGTTTCAGTATTTGCAACCATAACCCCTATGTTTGGCGCAAGCATAACCCAATCCTGCCTGGTTAATTCTACCAATGTGTTATCTTTTATTAAAGGGCTTCCTTGCACCTTGATGGTGCCAATACGTTGTTCTGGAGTCCCTCGAACATCTCTCAATAAGATTTGTATGTCCGAAGCAGAAAGCCCGCCAAGCCTTAAACCAATCCCATTTCCAATTTTAATTTTTCTTAAATATTCCACGTTTAAAAAATAGAAACTGGATTAATTGAAATACCTTTTGATTAGGATAGGGTATCCGCAATCATTCCGCTCACATCAATCTTCGCAGCTTTATTCGGAATCGTGTTCGTAGAAATTACTTTTATTTTATTCTTCGCGAATTTCCTCAGCGCATCTTCCACAAATATTCCATGCACGCAGATGCAGTAAATATTTTTCGCGCCCAGTCTTCTTAATAATTTTGAAGCTTCAATAATCGTATGCCCCGTGCTTACTATATCATCCACAATAACCACATTTCTGTTCCTTAAATCAACTTTTTTGTTCAGCCTGACTTCAACGTGATATGATGAATATCTTTTCTTTGTTAAAATTCTTGATTCTGCGCCTATTTTTTCTGCCACATTTCTCGCCCATTTGTAGCTTTCGGAATCTGGACCGATTAAAATTGGATTTTTTATGTTTTTTTGAATGTAATCGGCAATTAAATCGTTCGCAGTTAATTTTGTTGACTTTATTTTAAATATCTGATTTAATGAATTTTTTCTGTGAAGATGTGGGTCCATTACATACACGCTGTCAAAATATTTGTCAATTAATCCGGCTATTATCCCCTGGCTGACACTTTCGCCTGAATGAAACCGTTTATCCTGCCTTAGATAAGGGAAATAAGGCGCAACCAGAATAATCTTTTTAGCTCCAAATTCTTTCGCAGTAGCCGAAGCAAGAATAACTTCAATAAGGCAATCACTAATATCTTTATAGAATGATTGAACAAGAACAACAACCTGGTTTTTTAGATTAGAATTAAATTTTATTAATATTTCGTCATCAGGAAACTTATTAACGGTTAATTGAGAATGACTTGCATTCAGCCTCTTGGCAATAGAATGTCCCAAATGATTTCCGTGCGAACAGCTTACAATTAGCATTTTGCCTCTTTTATTTCAATTGATTAAAATTTGTATATAAACTTTTTCAAAATATCATTTAGCTCGACGGCAACGGCCAACGCGCCGGTTTCTGCATCCCTTAGCTCTTCTGAAAATGCAATGATTAACACATCTCCTTTTTTGAATTCAAAATAATCATTAAGTTCGCTAAAATCGCCTTTAAAATCCGATTCAGGCGCATAAAGCTTGTTTTCAAATTTAAGAATCAAAGCGCCTTCAGCTCGATTTTTAACCGCAATATCTCTTAGTCTGTAAACCTCTTTTGGCTCATTAGATTTTTTCAATAAAACTGCAATTTTTTTGTATTCCGGGTAAATAGCCTTAGTTTCAATGATTTTTGGCATCTCAATATTATCAAATATTTTATCTAATTCAGAAATTCCTTCCTTGCTGAGAAAATGGCCCTTCTTCGTTGAATCCAGCAAATTCTTTGATTTCAGGATATCCAGAATTGTCCTCATGGTTCCCTCACCAAGCCCTAATTCTTTGGATAATTCTTGCCTTCCAATGTTCCCGCTCAGCCTTAAAAAGCACCTGAGAATATCATATTTTGTATAATTTGGAATATTGCCAACCATAGCGCTTTAGTTTGAATAATATTTATAAACTTTCTGCTAAACAGCCAAAATATGGATTATCTGAGTTTTATTGTGCTTGCATTAATCAGCTTCTTTTCGTCTATAGTTGGCACAATTATGGGGATGGCAATGCTGATTTTGCCGCCGACAATGATATTTTTTGGAATTCCGGTTCATATTGCTGTTGCGACTTCGCGCTTTTCCCTCGTGGGGTTAAATATAGGAAATATAACCAAGTTCTCCGTCCACGGGAAAATGCATTTCAAGTATGCACTTCCGTTTGCGGTATCAGGCATTATCGGGGCATTAATCAGCGCATCTTCTTTGATAAGAATAAGTGATAAAATCTTGAAAATAACTATAGGAATCCTAATGATTGTTGTGTCGCTTGCAATACTGCTTGAGAACCTGATAGTTTTAAAGAAAAAAATATCAAAAATTACATTCAGGCACCATCTGATGAGCATCTTCAGCGGCCTGTTGATTGGCGCGTATATGGGCATTATAGGCGGTGGCGGCGCTACCATAGTAATCTTCCTTCTGATGCTGATTTATGGCATAGGCTCCCATGAGGCGCTTGCAAACCAAAAGGCAATTACACTCCCAATAGCCCTGGTAGCAGCTGCAGTATTCATCTATCAGGGCCTAATTGACTATAAGCTCGGTATTCCGTTGCTGCTGATTAATATCATTGGCGGCTGGGTTGGGGCAACTTTAGTGCTGAAATTCAGCAATATTTGGCTCAAAAGGCTCCTTACCCCCATCATTATAACAATGGGCATCAAATTGATATTCTTTTAACCGATATTGTTATTCGCCTCCATACGTTTGTTACCATTACAAAATAGCAAAATATTTAAATAGTAACGTTTTTCACACAGTTAAGGTGGTTAAAATAAAGGCAAAAATCCTATTAATGAGTGTTTTGGTAATGTTATTCTTAATGAGCTCTGCTTATGCAGCTACAAACAAATTAATAATCGATGATGTGGATGTAAAGGTAGGAAGCAGAACCTCAAACAATTTGCGCAACGGCGACACAATAAGGGAAGAGGCAAAGCCTGGTGACAGCCTAGAAATCAAGGTAACTATGAAAAATAATTACACCAGTTCTGATAATATGAGGATAGAAGACATAACTGTTAAAACAACCGTAGAAAGCATTGATGACGGAGATGACCTTGAAGAAGAATCAAGCACCTTCAGCCTGAGCAGCGGGAGCACAAAGAAGATTACTTTAAAATTTAAAGTTCCTCTTGAAGTGGATGAAAGCACCTACGACATTTTAATTGAAGCGGATGGCTCAGACAGGAACGGAACATCGCAGGATGCTCAAATGACCATAAGGCTTGATGTAAATAAACAAACTCACGATATTAAGGTTACTAAATTAGACCTAGTGCCTTCTGAAGTTGCATGCACAAGAAAAAATATCAGATTAAACTTAGGCATACTGAACCTAGGGACAGAAGATGAAGAAACCGTAAACCTGGAAATATCAAATTCTGACCTTGGCATAGATATCAAGGACCAAGTAATTGACCTGATTGCGGAAGCAAACTCTGATGAAAGCAGGTACTCAAAAACTTACACTTTTTCAGTTTCAAACAGCGTTGAAGCCGGAACCTATCCAATAGACGTATCAGTTTTATATAACGATGACAGAAAGAGGACGGTCGGCACTGTTCAGCTTGCTGTAAGTGATTGCCCGACAGCTACAACAGAAAGCACTCAGAATACACAGACGACCACCCAGACAACTCAAACTACGACAACACCTACATCAACTACGACTACCCAGACAACCGGAAACGTTGATTTGACAAAACTGCCTTATGGCACAACTGTAACGCAGGAAAGCTTTTTCAAGAGCAATGCATTTGTTATAGGAATAATAATAGCAGAAATAATTGCAGTAATTGTAGGGATTATATTGATTGTGGCATTATTTGTAAGAAGAGATTAAAATGTTGTTAGAAACTCCAAAACCAATAAGAGGAGATACTTTAACCAACACAATTAACAGGGTTTTAAATTATGAACTAGGTCGGGATTATGATTTGGTGAGTGCCGGTATAGTTGGAGTTGATACTACTCCCTTACTTGCTATTGCTAAAGGACAAGATATAAAATACTTAGTTGCTTTTTACGGTAGCCAACAGGGAGGAATGCCGAGAGATTGTATGAAATTTGGAATTTTTGGCGATAAAATAACTCCGGAAATAATTGAAAAAGTCAAACAAGAATTAAGTGGGCAACATTAAAATAAAATAATAAGGAGATTAACAAAATGCAGCAGGAAAAACAATTTTTGATGGACTTGAAGAAGCACTTTAAGCTTAATATCTATGAAGTCAAGATTTGGACTTCTCTTCTTACGAGAGGGATTGCCTCTGCCGGAGAATTGGCTGACATTTCAGGAGTTCCGAGAAGCAGATGCTACGATGTTCTTGAATCTTTAGAGAAAAAAGGATTTATTATTATGAAAATAGGCAAGCCAATTAAATACTTGGCAGTAAAGCCTGAAATCATTCTTGAAAGAGTTAAAAGAAATATCAGGGAAGACGCTGACGAACTGTCTGTTCAGATGGATAATATCAAAGAAACCAGCGAATTCAAAGAGCTGGAACTGCTTCATAAAACCGGAGTTCAGCACGTGGATATTTCTTCAATCTCAAAATCAATAGTCGGAAGAACCGCAGTAAACAGGTTTGTAAAAGATATGGTTCCAAAAGCAAAATCCGGCATTGTGATTGTGGCAACAAGCCAGCACCTTGACAGGTATGTCAAGCTTTTGAAAAATTTCATGCCTAATTTCGCTAAAAAAGGGATTAAAGCCAGGATTTACGCGCCTTACAACAAAACTATAATCAAGAAACTGCAGAATGTAGATCATTCCGATTATAATCCAAGCACAAGTTTTGTTACAATTGACGGCAAGGAAATGCTGTTCATGGTTTCCAACGATTCAGTTGCGCCTGATTACGAAGTTGCAGTCTGGATAGACTCTCCATTCTTTGTGAATGCTGTGAATATTCTGTTTGAGCAAAGCCTAAAGTGAAGTTTATTATAAAATGGCAAGCGCAAATAAATTCAAGAAACTAATAGATGGGATACAAGCTCGGGACAGCCTAAACGCTATCTTAAGGCCTGGATATGTGAAAATGTACCAGAGTAGTGCTGAACATTGGGCAGAAAAGTTAATGCATTTCAGCAATACCGAAAGAAAGAAGCGTTGGAATATAATAATTTCAGCAGAAGCTTTTTTGGCTTATGCAGCCAGAGGTTACCAAGATTCAACTGGCGTTGAACTTCCAATCCCTGAGCTGGTTAGGCAAATCTCTTTGTATGCTCCTTTGGTTACAATCCCACTTGGTGCCTCGTTGGGGAAATCAACCCACGAATTAGAAAATCTACTAAAGGTAGGTGGTGACAAATCTTCAAGCTTGGTAAGAATTTTAGAAGGAGTGGATTTCACAGCTTCAAGAACTATTGGAGCAGGCGCCGTAGGATATCTACTTGGTTATCACATTGGCTATTTTTCAAGATAACTATTTTAGATGACGAGTTTCAAAAACTAGGGTAACAATTTCCAAAAATATTTCGAAACCTTTAAATATTACTTCAATATATCATCACAATAAGAAATTCTTCATAGGGTCTTAAATATGGAAAATAACGAACTGAAAACAGGTACAACAACTATAGGTTTA
>JBBSWR010000201.1:0-1358 GCA_038046185.1 Nanobdellota archaeon | reverse complement strand
GTTCTGTTTCTTGCGATCTCAAAAAGCTCTTTGTCTGTTTTGGCTTCGTCCATGTGCACAAAAACTTCGATTATATGCCTATTCACCATCAACTGGACAGCCTGCATGCCCAATGAAGCCTCGTGGGAGCACTGCTTGTCTATCGGCATTGGGCCGGCCATTCCCAAAGCCATAACAATATCACATTTGTATTTCTCAAAAAGAATCTTACAGGCAACTGGCAAATCTTTTACGCCAGGCACTGTGTAGCGCTCAATTTCTGCATCTGAATTTTCCTTAATTTTATCAATAACAAAAGATGCCATGTCAACTCTTGCAAAATTCGTGTCCGCAATTCCTATTTTTACCATTTTAGTTTATTAATTCGATTTTAACTTCATCTCCATCGGCTAATTTGAGCTCTGATTTGAGATGGACCGGAGCGATAAATTCTATAATGTCTTCGTGCTTGTTTATATCTGGCATTATTACTGCGCCGCTGGTATTTTTAATTTTTGCTTTACGGCAATTTGCGCTGCCAAATGTTTTGCCGTCTTTTTTAAATCCCTTTATTTTTATCGGAAGGTTATTTTTTAATGAATCAAATTGCTGTTTTGCAACTTTAACATTTAGGGTTCCTGGATAAGCGTCAAAACCCAACTTTTTTTTTATTTCTTCCTTATAATGCGGCATTGACATGAATACAGCCCCTTCTCCAAGTCCTTTGACAATTATTCCGCTAATGCCTGCGTTTCCACCGCCCATAGCAAACAGGTACATATTTTTGCTTATAAAGCTTATGGCAAAGTTTTTAAAACTTGCAGTTATAATTATGTTTATGGGGGACAGAAAGATGCTCATTGTCGGCATTGACCCGGGAATTACAACTGCTTATGCTGTTCTAGACATTGAAGGAAAGTTAATCAAAACAGATTCTTCCAAAAATCTTGAGTTAAACCATCTGATTTCTGAAATAATTGAGATTGGCAAGGTTGTGCTGGTCGGGACAGACAAATCAAAAACGCCCAATCTGGTTTATACGTTTGCAACAAAACTCGGGGCAAAAATTATCGAGCCTCATGAAGATTTGAAAGTTGATGAGAAAAGAAGAATGATTTCCGGGTTTAAAGCGGAGGATATACATCAGGCAGATGCCCTGGCTGCTGCGCTGTTCGCATTCAAATCAGCAAAGCCCCTTCTTGACAGAATAGACCTGTATTCCAGAAACTGCAAAAAAGAGGGGATTAAGGACAGAATAAAAGAGCTTGTAATTACAAAAAAAATCAGCATAAAAAGCGCTGTCGGGATGATTGAATATAAAAACGAAGAAGATAAAATAATAGAGAAAATTATTGTTGAGAGAAAATTAAATGAGGATG
>JBBSWR010000200.1:0-2185 GCA_038046185.1 Nanobdellota archaeon | reverse complement strand
AATCCTGGACTGCCCACCAGGACCGTGAGCCGTTTTGTTTCCTATCCGCAAAATTTCACCCATTTTCTGCCCTTCCCGGTGTATGCCTGCCCAAAATGTCGCTTTTGTGGCAAAAATCTTTGACTTTCTCATTGACTTTTCATGTGCAACATCTAAAATTTACGACTTGTGCCAGTTGGCCCAAGTCAAGCTAGTAAACAAAACTGGTTATTTCAAGCAACGCTGTATCTAACAGATAATTGAGAAAATTAGCCAAATTGAAGGAAGCGAGTTTAGTAATCAAAGAGTTGGCCAAGCCTTTCATAGTACGACGTTTGGTAGTGCCAGCATGTAATTCGACCGAAAACAGGTCGATGGTAGTCTCGACGAGTTTGCGAATTGGCTTGAGGAACTCGTTGCGGGGAGACGGTCCGTACTTTGCTTTGTCATACTCTCGCTCCATGGACAAAAGAGTGATACCATAAAGGTCTTTGATTTTCTGTTGAAACTCCTGGCCGACATAGCCCTTATCGCCGATGTAAATAGTTTTGCCTTTGAGGATATGTAGCTCCAACATCTGAGTGACAACGAATTCAAAAGCATGTAAATCGGACATGGCGGCGCTGGTCAGGCAGATAAAAATGGGAATGCCACGCAAGTCAGAAACGATATGGCATTTAAACCCGTAGTAATGTACTTTTTTCGCAGCACAATAACCGAAGTCAGCGCCATAAGACTCAAAAGGCTGTGAAGAACTTTTGAGCCTTTGCATATTACAAAGCTCTATGGGAAAGGAGTCCACGAGTAACGCAACAGAATAGGAGGCAGAAAGCAAAGCACATAGATTTTGCTGGAAGAAGGCTGTCATCTTGTGAAGCAGAAACACCCTGCGCACATAACGAGTGCGGCAGCACAAACGTGGAAACAGGTAAAGATAGTTCTTACGCACATAACGATACCAGGCACTTTGGGAAATTTGTTTGGCTAACTGTCCCACGATTTCGATGCATAAAACTTCTGCATCGGTAAATTCGGGGTTATGATTGTTGCTGCGTCTTATGCTTTTCTGGCCTCCCATGTTATCGGTGAAGTCGCTCACGACACAATACACAGCGATAAACACATCTTCCAGACTCATGAGTTCTTTCACTGGGAGTTGCCTTAACAGTTCGTCGATGTTTTTTATCTCGCTATCTCTGAGTAGATGAGCGACCTTTTCTACAATTGTCTGCTTCGCTGGCTGCGCAATATTGTATTTTGGAAGGTCTTTTGTTATCATTGTCATAGAGGTATCCTTTCTTCATAAAATTTTTTTTTCTTTCAGGATACCTTTTTTACCTTCCTGTGTCCTTATAAAATTGCTGTAGTTGCGATATTTATAGCCCCGGAGGGGCAAAAGTTAATAGCCAGGGGCGTAAGCCCCTGGAAAATAGATAGAGATAAAAGCATAGCCCCGGAGGGGCGGAAGTAACAAGGAACCCGATATGCCAGAATCATTCTGTAGCCTCAATTATCACATCATTTTTAGCACCAAGAAGCGAATTCCTTGTATTACATCCGATCTACAGTCACGCCTTATCGAATACATAGGCGGAATAATTCGTGCCCAAGGTGGAAAGTTGATTGCCGCCGGTGGTACGGCAGAGCATGTGCACCTACTCTTGTCTACTAGCAAAGAAATGTCTATCTCTGAGGTAGTACGCTTAATCAAAACAAATTCAAGCAAATGGGTTCACGAAACTTACCCACAAAAACAAGATTTTGCCTGGCAAACTGGGTACGCCGCATTTACAGTCAGTTATTCCAACCTCGGTAAGGTAGAGCAATACATCTCAAATCAACCAGAACATCACCGCAAAGTTTCGTTTCAAGATGAGTTTATCGAATTTCTTAAACGGCATCACTTGGAATACAACGAACAATACCTCGACGTATAATTACTGTCGCCCCTCCGGGGCTTTTATATTTAAAATCATCTCTACCAGGGGCTTACGCCCCTGGCTATTAACTTACGCCCCTCCGGGGCTGAAAATATTCCATTTTCAACTGGCACAAGTCGTAAAATTTAGATTCGAGAGACGGTTGGGTCTGTGGTTGGGCCAAATTTTGCAAAAATTTCTTCGTACCTCAAAAATCAAAACTCCTATCGCCAAATTTAGATTCGAGAGACGGTTGAGTTTGTGGTTGGGCCAAATTTTGCAAAAAT
>JBBSWR010000199.1:0-2657 GCA_038046185.1 Nanobdellota archaeon | reverse complement strand
GTGTTAAACCACATGTATTCTTTTTTGATCAAGCCAAAATATGCTAGTGGAAAAACATGCCAGTTATCCAAATTTTGTATAGCCTTGATTAAAATTTTAAATTTAAATAAAAAATTGCCCATTATAGAGATAAACAAAAATTAGTAAATCTAAAGATTTCTATGTAAAATGATCGTTTTCCTGTTTAAATCAAAGTTAAAGGATTAAAGTCAAGTGATATAAGAAAAAGTAAATTCAGGTATAGATATGAAAGAAAAATTATTTGTTCTAGGAATCGGTGGCCTTACAGGCTCCAAGATATTAGAAGCCGCAAGAGACGATTTTGAGATGTTTGGTAGTTATAATTTTAGAGATCCGAAATTATCTTTTGTAAAAAGTGTTAATTTGGATATTACCAACACGAGTAAAATTGGACAAATATTGGAGGAGGTAAAACCAGATGTAGTAATCAATACAATTGGAATTAACAATGTAGATTATTGTGAAAAACATCCTGAGGAAGCATGGAAAATCAACGTTCTAGCAGTTGAAGAGATTTGCAAAATTACAAAAAAGATAGGCATTAAGCTTGTTCAATTATCATCAGATTCAGTCTTTGATGGAAATAAACAGTTGCCGTATGATGAGGCAGATATCCCCAAACCCATCAATTATTATGGAAAGACCAAGCTTGAAAGTGAGAATATTGTTTTAGAGAACCCAGACAACGTGGTTGTTCGTGCCAGTGTTTTGTATGGATATCTATTACGTAAGCTTGCTGAATTAGAATCAAGCTCAAAAAAATCAATAAATTTTGGACAGTGGTTAATCAACAAACTAATTACAAATGAAAAGGTTAGAATAATTACTGATGAATATAGCTCACCAATAATTGCAGATGATTTTGCACGATCAATTCTGCACATAGTTAAACATGGGGGTAGTGGAATTTTTCACTCTGCACCCAAATTACAAATAACAAGATATGATTTTAGTGTGAAGATTGCAAAGTCATTAGATTTACCATTTGAACTAATTGAGCCAGTTTCTAACAAGGGGTTGGGAAGGGATGTCAATACAGGATTTAACAAGTGTCTAAATTCAGAAAAATTATCTAAAAATTTGAATTACAGGTTTTTAACATTAGATGAATCTCTAGATTTGTTAAAGACTCAGTTTAGAGAAGGAAAATAATCAAGAAATACTTTTCCACTTTGTCCAATTATAATCATCAAAGTGAACGTTTATCATTTCATTATCATTAGGCTTCCATGCAATATCTGCGAGTGTAAGCACTCTAGATACATGAGGTGATAGATTCATGTGCGCTGAAGGGAAATTTTTTGGAACGTGAACCATAACTGGATTTTCCTCGCTGGATAAAATTTCCTCGTATGTTCCATCTGGTCTTTTGATTACAAAAACTACTTTTCCATGAATGCATGTAAAATAACTTTCACGTCTAGTATGTGTGTGCGGGCCTTTAATTTCACCTGAATTAACAGAGCTGACATATATCATCTTTGGATGATTTTTTACAATTTCGTCCCAGTCTCGCCATATTACAGTTAAGCTTCCATTGATGTGATTGTCATGAATATCTTTTGTCTCATGCTTTTCTAGCTTAATTGAATGATCATCAGACATTATGTTATGCTGAAACGTTGTTTAATAAAAAACATTTTATCTAAAAATACATACTTGTTATAACAAATAGGAATCAATTGTACATCATTTTATTAGTCTGATAATTTTGAATGGTATCATGAAATTATTGATAACAGGCGGACTAGGATTTATTGGGAGTAACTTTATATCAAGAATTTTTGAAAATCATGAAAATTGGTCTGTGATAAATGTTGATGCGGAATTACATGGTTCAAATCACCAAAGCTTAAAAAAATTTGAGGATAATCCAAGGTATTCATTTGTTAAGGGAGACATAACTGATCTGAAATTAATGGAGAAACTTGTCTCAGAATCAGATGCTGTTGTTAATTTTGCTGCAGAATCTCATGTGGATAGGAGCATATCTGATGCAAGGCCTTTCATAGATTCTAATATTTTAGGTGTATTTACTTTACTAGAGACAATTAAAAAAACAAAGAAAAAATTAATTCATATTTCTACAGATGAGGTATACGGTAGCCTTTATTCAGGAAGCGCTAAAGAGGAAACACGATTGAATCCTTCTAGTCCTTATGCAGCATCAAAAGCTTCAGCAGAGTTACTAATTCAGTCATACATTACCACTTATGGATGCGATGTAATAATAACAAGATGTACAAATAACTATGGTCCAAAACAATTTCCAGAAAAGTTAATTCCAAAAACAATTATTCTTGCATTAAACGACAAAAAAATTCCAATATATGGATCTGGAAAAAACATCAGAGATTGGATTTTTGTTGGAGATCATTGTGATGCAATAATGGATGTTTTGTCAAAAGGAAAATCAGGTGAATCATATAACATATCAGCAGGAAATGAAATTGACAATATCACAATCATAAAAAAAATTCTGACAATTATTGGCAAATCATTAGAAAATATTGTTTTTGTAGAAGACCGCCCAGGACATGATTTTAGATATAGTATGGATTCTACAAAAATACGAAACACGTTAGGATGGTCTCAGAAAATAAATTTTGAAGACGGACTCTCAAAAACTATTGATT
>JBBSWR010000198.1:0-5187 GCA_038046185.1 Nanobdellota archaeon | reverse complement strand
TTTGTTGTTTTGCCGTCGCTGATAAAAATTATGTTTTTGCTTCCGCCGACCTTGCTGAGCAGCTGCGCTCCGCCCTGTATGCCCACATCAAAGCAGGACTGCCCGTCAAAATCGAGTTTTGAGATTCTGTCTTTAAGCTCTTTTTTTACTTCCTTTAGGGGCTTTAAGCCTCCGGGAAGAATGTCAAAAGCCTGGCACCGCTCTGTGTGGCCGTTTCCGAACGCAACAGCCCCAATATTATTTTTCTCGCTCAGGCTGTCTACAACGCTCAAAGCAAGGGCTTTCTCCAGTCCAATTGATTCAGATGTGCTGCTTGAAATGTCAATAACCAATGCGATATTTATGTCGCTTTTATTCGACTCTTCGCTTGCGCCGATTTTTACCGGAAGAAGTGTCTCAAGCAATGTTCCCTTGTATCCTCCCCTGTCGAACGAGTGCTCTCCGCCTAAAAATATCAGCCCATTTCCGTCTGACACATAGCTGCTGAGACCGTCAATGCGGGAATTTATGCTCGAAGCGGGAATATCGTTAAAAATCACCGCCATGTAATCCGACAAATCCTGAGGAAGCGAATCCCTGACGTCAACTTCATAAATCTTAAACAGCTGCTCGGCCAGCGGAGATGTTTTTTGCGTCATGTAAAGAATTTTCGGCCTTGGAACGATTTTAACGCTCTTGTAATAAACATTGTTATTCTGAAAATAATCATCCTTGCCGACATTAAGCAGTCTCGCAGTCAATTTATGATATTCCCCTTCAGGAAATATTTTTGAAAACACAAATGTTTTGGAGCCGCTTCCCTGCTCTTCCAGTATAAGCGATGAATCATCCATGCTGACCTGCAGAGTGTAAGGGATGTTGCTGCCGACAACAGAAACTTTCACTACAAAATCGCCTTCAGTGTCTTTTATCAGTTCAGGAGGGCCGTCAATTGTAACTCCAACATCATTTTTCACAGCATCCATTTTCAAGGTGCTGATTGAAGAATTTATTCCGGAAGCAAAAAGCATAATGTCCCCGAGCACCTTGCCCTCATTGTTTACACCGTCTGTAACAACCAAAACATTGTCATCGCCCTCTATGTTGTTAAGAATCCCGTTTCCGATTGTTGAATGCTCGCCGCCTGCGATTGTCCTTATCTGCACCGGCACTGTGCCTTCCAGCTTTTTGTATAAATCATAGGCTACGTTTGAATTATAAAGTGCCATGGACGTTGAATTATCGACGAGAATTGTCAGTCTTGGATTGCCTGGAACAGTTTTGCTCTCAAGCATAAAAGGCGATGCAATCGCAATCATCAAAAATACAAACGCAAGGCTTCTCAGCGCAAACACTATCTTCCTATCTGTTCTTTTTGATTTCACATAATTTTCCAGCTCGAACTTGTTGTTGAATTTCACAAAAGTTTTTCTTGTAAGCCAAAATAAGAACAGCAGAACTGGAATTATTGCAATCAGCACATAATAGTACCTAACACAGTACTTGGACATGCAGTAAATATTTGAGTAATCCGGAATTATAAATGCCATTTTAGTTTTTTAATTTTAGTTTTATTTTGATTTTTTGAAATTTATGATTTTTAACGCATTTTTTCTTGAATAATTTTTATTTATTCTTCAGGGGAACATTGCCTGTTGCTCTTGACCATTCTGTGATGGTTCCCACACCTACTAGCTGTTTTTCTTTTATTGAGCACTATTTTATCTGTTTTTTCAAACATCACCCCTTCTTTTTATGTATATGAATTCAGTGAGCATGAGCAAAAACGCCAATAATAAAATTAAAAATTCAAGGTTAAAATCCTGCTCCTTGCTTTCTCTTCCCAGCAGTTGTTCCCTCGCCTGTCTGCTCTCGACTTTTGACGGCAGCGCAACATCGGATTCCTTTTCATCAATCAGGTTGGCTGCATATTTCTTATTGTTGAATTCATAAATGCCTGCCTCATCCATCAGCACCCTGGAGGTGGTAAAGCTGGTCGAAGGTGTGGTTACTTTTTGCTCATCTACTGCAAATATCTTCCCAGTCTGGAAATTATAATCTTTTATGTCCTCCGCCCCGACCATAAAATTTATGAGCGAGCTCCAGAAGATGGGGTAAGCCGGAAGCGTCTTAAAGTCGCTTGAATCGTCAAGTATTCCGTAATAGGCAACTTTTCCTTTTTGTTTTTCGCCATAGACCAGCAGAGGAGTTTTGTCATCGGCAGAGGCAAATGTGATTGTTCCTTTTTTGGCGTCCGCCCCAAAATAGGCTCCCGCAGTGGTGAAGCATCTTTCTTTCTCAAACTGTTTTGTTATTTGGTTAATTGTTTCCACGCATACTTTTGTTGCTTTGTTGATTTTAGCTTTCATACTAATAGGCAAAACATCTTCTGTGTTTATATCCTTCAAATCGTCCTGGGCGGCAATTATCACATTGCCTCCCTTTTCCACATAATTTTGAATATCCTGGAATGTGCCCGGCACAATTCCGTCCTTCTTATTGGCATTATTTATTTTGTATACCACTATCAGATCCTGCTTGTAAGGGTCAATTTTTTCTTTTTTTGTATTAATTGTCAGCACCGGCGGATTCACAACATTCAGCTCAATATCCTTTGCAGACCCCAGCGCCATCTCAAGATTGCTTGATTTCTCATTCGTAATAAGGAGCACAGAATTTTTTATTTTTTTGGGAGTTGCAATGTAAGCGGCGTCATCAACCTCAAGGCTGTCTTTCGGGTCAAGCTCAACTCGAGATACTCCGGCGGGAGTGTCAAAAATAAAGTTTTCGACTGAGTGCGGCGCTAGGGTCACCTTAGTCTGGGTTATAACTTTGCCGTCTCTCATTATCTTTACAGTCCTGTCTTTCGGCTGGGAATCAAAATTTTTGATGTAAACCTTGGTATTATATTTTGTGACCTCTAGTTTTATGATGCCCACATTATTGGCATTGTTTGATGCATCAACAAAATCCACAAGCTTATCTTCTGACGACAGCGTTGCCTTGACAACCCCTATATCAGGCCCTTCTGTCGAGAGAAAATCGCTGAGCACCACTATTCTCCCGGGCCTTTCTCCGAGGATATCTTTAGCAAGCAAAAGGGAATCCCCAAGATTTGTTGTTGTTGATTTTGCTTTTATTTTTGACAGGACATCCAGCGCAACGTCAGTGTTTTCATCCTCAAGAACAATTAATGGCGTATTTTCAGCCAAGATTATGCTGTTTCTTCCGCTGAGCACTTTTTTTGCTTCGCCAATGGCTGTGTCAAACCTTGCAATGCCTTTATCTTTGGCTTGCATTGAAGCGCTGACATCAATTATCACCACTGTATTTTCCAATGTAGTGTCATATTTCATCTTGACAAAAGGGGCTGCTGCCACCAATGCCAATCCAAGAATTGAGAGGAGCTGCATCAGGAAAAGAAGATTTGTCATGAGCTTCTGCAGGAAAGAATATTGCTTTGACCTTTTGTTGTCCTGCATTATAAACATTAATGACGGAATAATTTTATCCTGCGGCTTTGGCCTCCTGAGGTAGAGAATTATAAATGCAGCAACAGCTGCCAGTGCTATCAATCCAAGCGGCCTTTGAAAAGGAAGTGCTGCCATTTTATTTTTTATTTCCCTTTTTTTTATTTGTTATGACGTCCATAATTTCATTCGGATTAACCAAATCCTTGACCAGGATCAGGACATCATTGAGTTCGTACCAATAAACATCGGATGTAGAATCTATTTTCAAGTCTTGCCTTCCCTCCTGAGGCAGTGTAAGCTGACCCTGCTTCGTAAGTTTCGCCTTTCCTATGAATTTCGGTTCCATATTAACATTAATATTTTTATTAAATTTACATCTTTTATTATATCTCTTAAATCTTTTAATATTAATATTTATAAACTTTTCTATTCTATTATTTTATCACTAGGTAGTAATAAATAAACGAAAGCTTTATATACTAGTTATTGCAATTGTATAGGAACATAGGGGGTTAAATTGAACAAAAAAGCAGCTATATTTGCAGTCATGCTGTTTGCTCTTGGATGGGTGAGCAGCACCATGTACGCAGGAATCATGAGCAGCTCCAGCCCTGCTGATCATCCGGTAAGCACACAAAGCAATGTTGTGGATTTACAGAAATTACAGGGCAGCGCTTCAAGAGACAAGTCTTCTCCATCCGAATGGATAAAAAACAGCCAGATTAATGTTTTTAATGACGAAGTTGTCCTTAAAATAAAAAACGCAAAGTGGGCAGTTTTTACCGACACCAAATCAATGGACCCGATAATAGACTCAACAAGCAAGGCAATCCAGATAATTCCGGAAAATGAAGTGGATATCCATGTCGGCGACATTGTTGCATACAAATCAAGCTATGGGAATGGAACTATAACGCATAGAGTCATACAGATTGGGCATGATTCAAAAGGATGGTTTGCAATGCTCAAAGGAGACAATAATAATTACCCAGACCCGGAAAAAGTAAGATTCGAGCAGATAAAAAGTGTTGTCGTTGCGATTATTTATTAATTCTAAAAAAGAAAATTATAAATAGATGCTTTACTTTTCAGCTCACTATGAAAAGCCTGATTTTTTTGAAATTAAATGAATTCTCTGCGATTTTGACAGCTACAACAGCGTAAAGCTGCTCATTGTTCAAGCCCAATTTTTTGTTCACTTAAAAATTTAACAAAATATATAAACAAAATAAAAACTAGCCAATCAAAATGACCCACATCAAAATAACTTTCCCGGACGGAAGCGTGAAAGATTATCTTAAAGGGATTACTGCAGGAGAAATTGCAATGCAAATAAGCCCCAGATTGGTAGAAGATGCAGTTGTTGCAAAAGTAAACAGCGAGTTGAAAGACTTAAGCTACCCTATTAATGAGGACGCAAATTTACAAATTTTAAAATTAAAAGACAAAGAAGGGCTTGATGCGTTAAGGCATTCTGTTGCGCATCTTCTTGCCGCAGCAGTTCTTGAATTGCATCCGGACGCAAAAAGAACCATAGGGCCTGCAATAGAAAACGGATTTTATTATGATTTTGAGTTTTCAACGCCGATTTCAGAGGAAGATTTGCCGAAGATAGAGGCAAAGATGAGGGAAATTTTGCCGGCCTGGGACAAATTCACAAGGTCAGAGCATACTCCAGCGGAAGCAAAGAAAGAATTTCACAACAATCCGTTCAAAATTGAGCTTATAGAGGAGT
>JBBSWR010000197.1:0-2460 GCA_038046185.1 Nanobdellota archaeon | reverse complement strand
TTATATGCCCATCAATTAACAAGCATTAACTTTCAAATTCTTTTTTATACTTTTGGACCAACCAAAACTGATTTTGCCTTCCTACTTTCTTGTATTTGACCTTTCCTTCAGCCACTAATTTGAGAAGATTGACTTGTGCTGTGTGCCATGCGATTCTTGTTTCCTTGGCTACTTCTTCTGTTGTTACAGGCCATTCTTGTTTTTCCAAGAATTTTAGGATTTTTTCCTTATTTTCGTCATTTCTCATTTTGCGATATATTATAACGATATATCAAACGTCTAATCGTAATGTATTTAAATAGATTGCCTTTTTTGAGGGAGTGGAGGATGGTTTGATGAAAAGTAGTATAATGTTAGTGTTTATAATTATTTTAGTACTTACAGTTTATGCTTGTGCTCAATATTCACAAAAACTAGATACTAAAAAAAGTAATGATATTCAAAAAGGTGAGAATGGAATTCCACCTTTAAAAGTTTTTGGAAAAACGTCTGTCATTGCTAAAGCTCTAAATAAGTCAATTAAAGAAAATAATATAGCAGTAAAAGTTACAATTGAAGAAATTATAAATTATTCTAAAGTTGAATCACAAGATACCTTATTGAGAAATGGAGATGTGATTATTATAGAATTCTCTGGTATTGGTGATAAAAATGAGTGGAAGGCAGTTAATATAACAACCGGCAATATGATTAAGGTTGAATTGAGATGCTTGGATGGAAGGAACAACAGTCTAAAACCATTTACAAAAAATGATTGTTATTGGGAGGGAACCGATGAAACGGTTAGTATAACATAATGAAAAAAATTACTTCACTTTTAATTATTGTAGTGATATTTTTTCTAATAATTGCTGGAGTTGTTGAAGCTAATAAAAATCAAAATGAAATAGTTATTATCACTAATTCCACCCAAATAAATGAAGCTAGGGAAATCGTAGATTTTATAAGAAATAATGGGGGAGATGTATCACAGGTATTTATACCAAAAGTAATAATCGGAGAGTTATCTGTAGATCTCGAGCAAATTATTCTTGATAAATATCCAAATAGGATAATTGGAATATATCACAATCAAATTAATGATTCAATTTTAATTGGAGATAGCTTATCACAAACAGCAATCAGATATTGGAATAGTAAACTTGAACCGAAACTTCAAAGTGCATACCAAAATGCATATACTAAAAATGAACCAGGCCCCATATTAAATGATGCATTAATTCCACTTGATAGAAAACAAAAAGATAATTTAACAATTGGAACAATTGACCAAGCTCAACCTTTTAACAATATAGAGAAACCTTCTCAAGCTCCTCCATCTGACACAGAAACCAGCGAGTATATGTATGGTGATGTTTTAGCTTCTATAATACTTTTGGAAAGCAATGGAAGTTTTGATACTTCTACTGAAAATTGGACAACTACTGAAGAAACAAATGTTGATAATGAAATTGCTAATGGTTTAATTTGGTGGAGGGCAAGGAGACCAAGTAATGTAAATCTAACATTTTGGGTATATGCCAACCACTACAAAATACCAACCAAGTATGAGTCCATAAACAGACCACAATCGGATGAGGGTTTATGGATAGGTGAAACAATGGATTATTTAGGCGTATCATCAGGAAATTATTTTTCTAGAGTAAGAAAATATGCTGATACAATAAGAGACGCAAATAATATGAATTGGGCATTTACTATTTTTGTTGTCGATAGCTCCAATGATGTAGATGGTAAATTTAGTGATGGTTATTTTGCTTATGCCTATTTGGGAG
This sequence comes from Nanobdellota archaeon, assembly GCA_038046185.1. Lineage (GTDB taxonomy): Archaea > Nanobdellota > Nanobdellia > Woesearchaeales > GW2011-AR4. The sequence continues at coordinate 685 of JBBSWR010000197.1, read as the reverse complement.
GCCCTTTCTTGGTTATGACTTATAAAAATGGTGGATATGGCATAGATAATATGGATGCCGTTACTGCTCACGAGACAGGTCACATATTCCGAGCACTTGACCAATACGCTTCCAGCGGGTGTACGTGTACAGAAATATCCGGTTTTTTGAATGTATCCAATCAAAATTGTGAGAGCAGTTGTTTAAGTAATGTTGCATCTATAATGAGGGGACAAGTATCTCCATTTACAAATAACGCTGTCGATTCCTATGCAAAAGGTCAAATTGGATGGAGGGACTTAGATAGTGATGGTATAAACGACGCAATAGATTCTACATATAACGGTGATACAGATACTGATGGAGATGGCATAGTTAATTATTGGGATACAGATGATGATAATGATGGAGTTTTAGACGTTAATGATAATTGTCAAACAACACAAGGTCCATCATGCAATAATGGTTGCCCAGACACAACAAAACCAACTATAAATATTAGTTCCCCTATCAATAATTCAAAATATCAAAACTATTCAATTGAAATTAAATTAAATTCTTCTGATTTATGTTTAGATAAAGTATGGTTTAATGATGAATCTCAAAATATTTTTTTAAATAGCCCCTATCAAACAACAAAAAATTTTACGGAAGGTTCCCATACGATTATCGCTTACGCAAATGATACATCGGGTAATGTCAACAA
>JBBSWR010000196.1:0-1538 GCA_038046185.1 Nanobdellota archaeon | reverse complement strand
GCGGGTTTCGCTCTGCGCTCAACCCGCGAGGGTTCTTGCGCGCCCTCGCACTAAATATTTTTTGCCTTCTTTGTCCTCTAGCACCATATCAGCATGCCTATTAAAATCTGTTTCAGATTCTATTGAAACTCTTATTATTTTGAAACCAATTTTTATCAATAACTCTTTTACAATTTTAGTGAAAACTTTTTCCTTTCGTTTACCTAATAGGATTGGAGATGGCCTTTCATATTCGACATATGCGTCTTTATAAGCTTCAAAAATGTTGTCATATAAGTTATAGAAGGCAAGATTTAGGCTTTTTTGAATTTGCCTTACTCCCGGATAATAACCTTTCTTAACATTGTGTTTTATGAATTTTGTGATAAGCCCTTTTTGCCCTTTTAATTGCGTTGGCGAATGTGTATTAACACTAAGTATTTTTTTATTGATTGCATTTTCTACAAAAGCATAGTCCACACTTGTATTATTGTATAATCCTTCAAGATTTTTAAAATAAGAGGACAAATGAATTCCCAATTCTTTTTCGATCTCTGTTCTCATAGGAAAATAATTTTCTTTAGCTCTATTTTGAATAAAATTTATGATTAATTTTTTAGCTTCTTCTTTTGGATAATTCCTTAAAGAAACTGGAATATCCGCTTTTTGATGATAATCCGGAGTATTATCAAAATAATTGTAGATTTCAACATGGAATTTTCTCCTTATTTCTTTCTTTGAGGGTTTATGGCCAGTTTTATAGCACTCCCTAGCATAATCAAGAAGCATATTTATTTTCTCTTCTCTGGACATGTGAGATAGATTGTTTGTTGAAATATCACTTTTCATTTTTTTGTATACACAAACTCTGGACAAAATTAAGAATTAAGGAGATTAAAGGCTTTAAATAGTTCACGTGAGCATGTCCAGTGTCCAGTGCTACATGAAACTATAAATTGTAGAATATAGTTCATTAATAGAAAATTATACGGTTTTTTTATTGTCCTATTTTTTAAACATACTGTAGCTCAGCATTTCATTCAGTTTCTTCTTCGCTTAGTTTTTCTTCTCTGAACTTTTGTGTGAATATTTACCGTAAAGAAAAACTGCAAACAGCGCCAGAATAATCGCAAGCACTATCCATAAATTTTTCCAGCTGAATCCCAAATTAGTTCCAACAACAGCCCCAGTTATCAGGTTTTGATTTTGAGTGGCATTATTTTTTATTGTAGGCTTCTTGCACGGTTCGCAAACCCCCCCACAGTCAATTCCTTCTTCATCTTGGTTTTTTATTCCGTCACTGCAGGTTTCTTTTTTAATTTCCGGAACTGCGCAGCTTCTGCTCTGATTAGGTATTGTGTCCTGAGGGCATTTCTGGTTCAAAGTAAAAACAGGAACTTCCACCAAAGCGCATTTTCTTGCCTGCTTTCCATTTTCGCATGAGGACCATTCATCGCATTTCCAGTTTAAGTTGCAGACATAGCCGCTTCCTCCGCCGCCACCGCCAGACGAGCCAGACGAAGAAGAGCTGGGAGGTGGAGTAACATCATTAACAGTCA
>JBBSWR010000195.1:0-2173 GCA_038046185.1 Nanobdellota archaeon | reverse complement strand
GCTAAAACAGCACTAAGATTTTCCTCTTCGCAGTTATTCCCGGGGAAATACACGACCGCGACGTTCGGCTTTGGCATTTTGATTTTTTATTTTTGAAGTTATTTTTTAATGAACTTAACAAATTATTTGATTTCCTTCGTAAGTATCTCCAGTAACTTTTACATACGTTTTAGACTTATAAGGACAAATGATTTCTAACGACATATCATTTTCAAAAGATGTTTGTATTAAATCAGCTTGGTATTTATAGATATCCGAATCTATAACTGGAATTGGTGACCACTTAGTATTTTCAAGATCCCATTTACTTGAATCAAGAATACTAAAAGCAAATTTACACATATTAGTAGACTTAATTAATATTTTTGAATTTTTTATTTGTTGATTTCCAATATTTTTGATAAATATGCTTGATGTATTCTCTTCAGATATACAATCCAAATAAATTTTAGAACTTGAAATAATATTATCTGCTTTCCCAGAACCAAATAAAAAATAAAATATAATTGCTGCTATTAAAGGGGCTATTATACCATACATCCATTTGTTATGCAAAAAAGATTTTTTACTAAACTCTTTCCCCAAACTTTTTAATTTAGCTTCTCCTTTATCAGTAATAATTACTGGAAATGGGTTTCTGAGTTTTATTTGTTTAACATAACCTTTATTAGAACAAAATAATGATAATTCACGAGCTAAAACATCTTCAAATTCTTTCTTATCATAATATATCACATCGGTTAATTCAAGCCCAGTTGGATGCTCATTACATAACTTCAAAAATTTATATATATCTTTATTTAATATCTCAGCCATATTCTCACCAAATAAATTTTTTTCTTCATTGTATTTAATATTTTTCCTCCAAAGCTAAATTTCCATTTTTATCTCTTAAAAATAAAGTATCACCATCATTATTCCAAACAGCAGTACCAGTCTTTTTCCAATATAATTCTGTTGATGTATCTTGACCAATACCAGTATAGAATGTTACTTGTGCGTCAGCATTCAAATTGAAGTTAGAAAATGTATAAATGTGTGTCGCTTCATCTTTGATTGTCCAGCTTGTTAAATTTATTGTTTCAGGACAAATATTTTTCAAAACGACATACTCATCATTTAGATTATTATTGTCATTTCCTTCTGCCTTGTAATGAAATTCCAAGACAATAATACAATCTTCATAATCAGAAGTTTTCCATATTCCTAATCCTTCTGATTTTGCCTCAGTTTCAGCTTCTTCAAATAAATCGGAATATTTAACATCTGGCGGATATTTGTAAGCTTCTGCATATCCTAATCTTATCATTTCTAAATTAACAAATAAGTCATCAACATAAATGTATCTAAGTAATCTGCCATACCTATCTACATTAGAAATATCCTCTTCTAATTTTATAATTTTTCCTTCAACAAGCTCTTTTAATTTATTTTTTGCTTCTGGATAATAATATTGTTTCACTTCTGGAGTATTAATTCCTATAAGCCTTATTTTTTCCCCACCCTGCAATTTTATAGTATCACCATCAATAATTTCAGATACAAAAGTAGATGTTGTAGGCACTGGTTCTGTTACTTCGTTTTTAGGCAAACATTTTCCGTCAATGCAACCATTACCACAATAAGACGTAGTTATCCATGAGCAATCTAATAGTTGATAACCTTTGTAATTTGTATCTTTACACTTCCATCCAGAGGAACAAGTAATAACCTTTTCTACTTCCGGTAATTTGGTCTCAACTAATTCTTTTTTTGCTTCTTGTCCAATTTCCTTTTTATTCTCAAATTTTTCTGTACTAGTTATTGCACAAAAACCAGTACAATCAGAATTTTTATATTGTGTAAATTCCCAAATTCCATTAGAAATATCGCATTTTCTATAAGAATAAAGCTGGTCGCCACAAGAACCTCCAGTTTTACAACAAGTCTGATTGCAAATTGAACCATCTGCATATAGACAAACCTTTATTTTTACAGTTTCTTTTATCGATTGTCCTGTAGTTTTATCCAAATTAGACTGGCTTGTTTTTTCAGTAGTGTTACAACCACTAATTACTAACGAGAGTAATAAAATTATAAGTAATAATAATTTTGATTTTTGTATTTTCATTTCATTCCAGCGCCTCCGCAAATCCAGTTGTCCACGCTTCTTTCAATTTTGAAATCGGCAAAT
>JBBSWR010000194.1:0-6269 GCA_038046185.1 Nanobdellota archaeon | reverse complement strand
CCATTTTTGGCAGCACTAAAAATCCATAAATGTTAGCTCCCCTGCTCTTGTAAATCATCCTGCTGACAGTTATAGAATCATTTTCGCTGTAATTTGACCTTGAGAATTCAACCGGTCCCCTGTTTTCAGGATAGTACAAATAGCCGTTTTTGTCGACCGACCAAGAAGAACTTAATTCTTGCTGAACTGGCTGAACGGCTGCTGGTTTGTTTTTTAAAGTATTAAAATAATAAACCAGTCCTACAATTATTAAAATCAAGGCAATTATTCCAAAATAAAAATGATTTTTTTTGACTTTCATATTAAATTAATTATTTTTTTCAAATTCTCAGTAGACATATAGCTCTTATAAATCTTTGCCAGTTCTATAACCTTTATTTTGCTCAGGTTTATTCCTTTTTCAGACAGAATATGGGCCGCATGCCCGCCCATCACAAACTGGCAGAACTGGGTCACATTTTTTGGGTCGTTTGTGCAGCGCGCCCTTTCAAAATCAATAAGATAAGGCTTATTTCCAGAGATTATCACATGCTTCAAGGGATGATGCATTTCTTCCTTGTCAACTTTTAGTTTATCGAGCTTATACATCTGAATAAAAACATCTTTTATTAATTTTCTGACCTGGTTTTTGTTTGATTTTTTCATGTAATCAATAATAAAATCGCCATCAATAAACTCGTAAACAAAGTAATCACTTTTTGAGTATAGCACTCTTGGGCCTATACTGATTTTATTCAGCTTCTTAAGCCATTTGGACTCGTTTTCAATTCTTCCGAAAGCCATGCTTGAGGGGTTTTTTGCTTTTACTACAACTTTTTTTGATTTGTAGTTTCCTATGAATAAAAATCCCCTGTGCCCTTTTGCAAAATATTTTACATTTTTTATTCCGTCATTTTCCAATTTTTTTAATAAATCATTTTTTGTAAGCATATAAACATAGATATCCTCGAAGAGAATGTGCATTTTTTCCAGTTCTTTAAAATCCAGCAAATTGTTTTTAATGAATTCCTCAACTTTTTCTTTTTTCGTCAGCGAAGAAAAAATCATCAGGATAATTCCATTCGGATTTAGGAAATCGTTTACCTCATTTAGAAACTTTTCAATAACCTCGTAACCTTTTTTGCCGCCTTCAAGAGTCAGGTCTTTTATCTGCAGTTCCTGTGGAAGATAAGGCGGATTGAAGGAAATCGTATCAAATTTTCCTTTCACTTTCGAAAACAAGTCTGACTGTATGAATTTTATTTTTCTGTTTTTTATATTTTTTCTGCAATAATTTATGACTTCTTTTTGTATGTCTGCGGCCAGGATGGATTTCACGCCCGGATTTAAGGCCGCGGCGATTGCCTGTATCCCTGAGCCTGTGCCGACATCCAAGACTTTGCCTTTTGCATATTTCCTCACGTAGCGCTCAAGCAGAGTGCTATCTTCCTGTGGGTCATAAACTGATTTGCAGGCAACCATTAACCCATAGAACCAAAGTAAATTTAAATAATTACCGAATAAAATCCTGAGAATAACTCATAAGTGCAACCTTGAAAGCCACGAAGCAGCTAATCTTTTTGGAGCAAGTTCAGTTCCTGCATCATTTCCGTTTTGGGGTGGAATTATCAAAAGTTTTACTATGCGATATGGGCCGCCATCTTCTAGCCTGGCTCTTGGCCCAATGTCAACAAATTGCGGCGCCTCTGCTTGAACCGGTTTTGGCGGCGGCATTTTGCCGGAATAAGGTTCCCTGCTATTAACCCTATCAATAAGAAATTTATCAGGCAAGAATTCACTCTGCAGCCGCGCGGCAGATGGCGTTCCATTCATCACATTTAAAGCCGCATAATTCCATTCCGCAAGAGCTACATTTCTATTATCATAAACTCCCCTGTGGCTCGCTCTGACCCTATTCCCTTCCACAGTTAGCTCGAGGGTTAGCCTTGTGAGCCCCCTAACATAACCGATTGATTCCCTAGTGAAAGGGAGAGGCTCACTTATCCAGTAAGCTTTTTCTGTCTTGGTGACGACGTAAATACCGCTCTGCGGCAACTGAAGGCGAGATTCATTCTCCACCGGATATGAGTTTACCATGTCAGTGTGCAAGTTAATTTATTTAAAAATCTTTCTATGTTGATACTACTTAAAAGTGATAGTCTAACATACAAGAAAATGATGGACTCGTCGGGACTTGCATGCGAAAGCATGCTCGCTTTCAACAATTTGAACCCGAAGTCTTCGCCTTGCGAAGGCGACGTCATCTTCCGCAACATTTTCCTAAAAGGTTGTGCCGGATTAGACCACGAGCCCACACAGCAATGAAATTAAGAAGTGTTTTTAATATTATTGATTGCAGAAACTATTTTCTTTTATACAATCCAATCAGCTCAGATTTTGCCAAAATATGGCTTTGCATCGCTGATTCAACCTGATTTTTAGCTGAGCCTTCCGGAAGACTGAGTGTTGTATCCAGAGCGTACAGCTTGAAGAAATACCTGTGAGTTCCGCTCGGGGGGCACGGGCCTCCGTAACCTACTTTTCCCCAGCTATTTTTTCCAGCTACTCCCTGCGGCTGCTCATTTTGTTTTATCTCCTTTATTAGAGGATCAATATTAAACACAATCCAATGGTCCCAAGTGCCGACGGGCGCATCGGGATCGTCAACAATCAAAACCAAGGATTTCGCATTTGCCGGAACACCAGATATACTTAATGAGGGGTGTATATTCTCCCCATCGCAGGTAAATTCAAAAGGCATCACGGAATTGTGCTGAAATGCTGAACTTGTCAGCTGCATATTGCTCACCTCAGATTTTTGAGTTTCTAAATTATTTTCCTGACTTGGCTGAAGCTGCTGTTTAGCGCAGCCAATAATAAAAATAATAATCAAAATAAAAAATAAACCACTTGACTTCATTTCCCGCTTCGGTTTGAATAGAATTTTAATGTTTATAAGCTTTTTGCCATTTCTTCAGCAGCTTTTTTCATGTCATCAGCTTCGTAAATTGCCCTTCCGACAATCGCATGCCAGGAATCGAGTTTTTTGGCTAATTCGCTTATGCTGCCGCCTTGGGTTATTAACCCTGGAGAATAATAAACAGGATTCTTTATTTTTTTCTTTATTAGTTCATTATATTCTAAGCATTTATCCGGCCTGTTGCCCGGAACAACAAAATCAGCCACTCCGATAGAAGCTGCAATTTCATACATTCGTTTTGGAGCATTGTCATCTATGAAGCCGCCCTCATTTTTCAAATATCCCTTGTGGGTCATCTCGCCGCCGATAATCACATTCATTTTCGCCTGCTGCGCTGCTTTAATCCAGGCGGCTTCTGTTTCAGGACCTGCCTGAGGAAATAAAATAACTGCATCAGCGCCTTTGCATGCGTTCATAAACTTTAACCCCATATCGGGAATGTCTGTTCCGGCCTTTTGATGGTCATATATAATCGGCAGTTTTGTGTGCCTTCTTATTGCTTTGACAACTTTTTCCATTCCAAACGGAATCACCAATTCAAATCCAATTTTGTAAGCGCCGACACCCTTAACATTGCAGGTTGCTTTGACTAACTTATCCAGTTTCTCCAGGCTTTCCACGTCGCAGCTCGGTATTATTGATTTTTTCAGTTTTATTATTTGCATTTTAAGTTTATTTTTTAATTTGAATTTTTAATTGTTTGAATTTCATAATTCAACCCACCCTTCGGGATTTTTCTTCCAGTCCATTATGTGTGTTAATTGGCCTCTTCCGATGAATTTTTTCTGGACCGCAGTTTTGATTAAATTTGTGAAGTTTGTCAGCGTATTTAATTTAACATTCACGCTGTCAAAATTTATTTTCGACTTTTCAAGCTCGTAAGTAAAGATAGCAATGCAGTGCTCAACAACTCCTCCTTTTTCCCGGACTGCATTGATTGTATTCAGCGAGCTGCCTCCGGTGCTTATCAAATCCTCAACTACAACATAAGTTTTGCCGGATTCAATTACTCCTTCAGTTTTATTTTCCTTGCCGTGGTCTTTTGACTCGCTCCTGACAAAAATCATGGGCTTTTTCATTTTTTGCGCAATCCATGCAGCCCAGGGAATGCCTGCGGTTGCGGTGCCTGCAAAACCGTCCACCTTTATTTTGTTTGCCTTGATTAATTTTATGAAAGAATTAACAATAAACTCCCTTTCTTTCGGATAGCTCATAAGAAGCCGGTTATCAGTATAAATAGGAGACCAGATTCCTGAAGCCCACCTGAACGGCGGCTTAGTTCTCAGTATAACTGCGTTAAGGTTCAGCAAAATATCCGATACTTTATCCATACAGCTAGATAAATAAAAGGTAGTATAAAAAGTTTCGCTAAACGGATGTTAAATACAATTAAATTTAAGTTTCCTTTCTACTGGAATTCTCTCTGATTTGAGAAATGGCACGAAAGACTTATCTTAAGAATGGAAAGAATTATTAATACGGGGGTTAAGTCTAACCATTAGAGATATATGCCACCTAAACTATCTCAGAGAAAAGATAAAAGCTTTGTAGAAGAAGCATTAAGAAGTAAACTATTTTGGATAGTCATTCCATCAATTGTTATTATGTTATCCTTCTCATTTATCTATGAGACTTTCGATCCAATGCTTTTTCTATTTCCACTTGTAATACCTATTTTGTGGATGATTGGACTTGCATCATTTTTTGATATAAAAAATGTTGCTTTAATTAACCCGATTACATATTTTGTTTATTCAGCATTGTTTTATTTTGGAGTTTATAAATTTCTTAAACAAATAAAAACCATAAGATTAAGATTCTTGTATTTAGCAATAGTTATACTTGTGTTATTCTTGGTTCTAACTATAAAAGGTTGCACTATAGCAAAAGATATTAGCTTCTAATAAACGCCTATAAACCAAAACATTTATATACATGTATATCCACGTATCTACAAAAATGAGTTACATTTACTTTCAAGGCAAACCAATAATAATTAAAGTCCATGCAGTTAAAAGAGCAAGGGAAAGAGAAATAGCATTTCCAGATCAAGTTTATGATGTTTTGCAAACAGGCAAAGTAAAAAGATTCGGAAAGCATGGGATAAAGTTCATCAAAAGAGGCAAAGAAGGCTCAATAATTTGTGTTGGAGAGGATTTAGGCCATTGCATAATAATAAAAACAATAGAACGAGGTAATTAAGATGAAGTGCCCAGTATGCCAAAAAGGAAAAATGGAAAAGAAAAAAGGTATTATGGAACAGGATGGAATAGAATTTGAAGCTTACAAATGCTTGGAATGCGGAGAAGAAATTATGAATATGAATCAACTAAAAGTTTTAGCAGGTAAATATAGAAAATTAAGACACGCAAAAGATATAACTTTCGCAAAATGGGGAAATAGTATTGCAGTTAGAATTCCAAGCGAAATCGCAGATGAATACAACATTTCTGCTGGAAAGCACGGAACATTAACTAAAGATAAAGAAGGGATTAAGATTATCCCAACATAACAAATTTTCCTGAATTTATTGTAAAAATTTAACCTCTTTAGCCTTTATATCATTTATCTGCCCATCATCATAAACAATGTTTCCGTTTACAATTGTCGTTACAGGCCAGCCTTTTAATATTTTCCCATCCCAGGGGGACCATTTGCATTTTGTCAGCAAATCCTCGTGCCTGACAGCCTGCCTTTTGTCCAGGTCAACAACAACCAGGTCTGCATCATATCCTTCCTTAAGCAGCCCCTTATTTTTTATCTTAAATATTTTTGCAGGATTCTCGCAGCATAATTTCATTATTGTTTTCAAGTCAATCATGTTTCTATTGAAAGCATCAAGCAGCAGCGGAAGCATTGTTTCCACTCCTGGAACTCCAAAAGGATAATTCGCCTGCTCTTTTTCCTCTTTCAAATGGGGCGCATGGTCAGTCGCAATGACATCAACCAATCCGTTTTTTATTCCGCCCCACAATGCTTTTTGGTCAGCTTCTGTTTTCAGCCTTGGCTTCATCTCAGCAAAAGCCCCAAGATGCTGCAGGTCATTTTGGTTCATAAAAAGATGGTGGGGGGTGACTTCAACAGTAATCTGCTTGCTTATTGGATTATTTTTTGCATACAGCAATTCTTTTTCTGAACTGACATGGGCAACGTGCAATTTATTTTTAATTTTATTTTTTATGAAAATATCAACAGCGGTTTTAACATTAATATCTTCAGCGTGGATAATTGTCAATTTTGACATTTTGAATATGTCTGCAATCGCATCGTAATCATCAACTTTCATCGAGCCGGTCGTCATGTCCATATA
>JBBSWR010000193.1:0-6925 GCA_038046185.1 Nanobdellota archaeon | reverse complement strand
AAGCTTCATGCTTACAATTAACTTGTCGTAGGGAAATAGTTTCTGGATAACACAATACAGTCTACAAACATAATATTTATAAACGTTTCTATATTACTAAAATTCAAAAAATGTTTTCACTTAAGTGATAGATTGCAAGTATGAAAAAAATATGTATAATAGGTGTCGGATACGTTGGATTAACACTAGGTGTTGTGCTGGCTGACAGGGGATTTGAAGTTGTTGGTTACGATGTAAATAAGGATATGGTAAGAAAATTACAAAACGGAGAACAGACTTTTTATGAAAAAGATATGGATATTCTATTAAAAAAATATATGAATAAAAATTTTAAAGTTACTAATAAAATTATAAATGAGAGTTTTGACGCTTTTATTATTAGTGTCGGAACGCCATTTGATAACAAAGCAGAAAGGCCTATATTGGATCAACTTATTAATGGAACAAAAGAGGTAACAGCAATGTTAACGGATGATTCACTTGTTATAGTTAGAAGCACTGTACCTGTTGGTGCAACAAGAGGTGTTGTTAAGCCGTTACTTGATAAAACAGGAAAAAGATACTACTTAGCTTTCTGCCCAGAAAGAACAGCAGAAGGGGTAGCATTAAAAGAGTTGGTTGAACTCCCACAGATTATTGGAGGCTTGGACAGTGGAAGTGTTGAAAAGGCATTTGCTCTTTTTAGGAAAATTACCCCTACTATTGTAGAGGTTGAGTCGTTAGAGGCTGCTGAGATGATAAAATTAATAAATAACTGTTATAGAGATTTAAACTTTGCATTTGCTAATGAGATAGCCTTGATATGTGAAAAGCTTAAATTGAATCCTTTTAAGACGATTAGTGCCGCTAATTTAGGCTATTCTCGCTCGAATGTGCCAAAACCGGGGTTAACGGGCGGTACATGCTTGAGAAAGGATCCTTATATTTTGGCCGATTTTGCCAAAAGGAACGGTTACGAGGCAAAACTAATTACTGCAGGAAGAAACATCAACGAGTATATTCCCAATCACATTGCAAAAAAAATCTACGAGCACACTATTGACACAAAGAAAGAATGTAAGCAGAGTAAGATATTTATAACCGGATTTGCATATAAAGGAGAACCTAAAAATAATGATATGAGGGACTCATTAACTATTAATCTTGTTGAAGAGTTAAAAAAACTCGGTTTTGTAAATATTTTTGGTCATGATTTTGTTGTTGATTCTGGGAATTTAAATGCAATTGGTATTAATACCTGCTCAATAGAGGAAGGGTTTAATCAGGCTGATTGTGTAATATTTGCAAATAATCATAAGGCTTATAGTACATTGGATATAGAGAATCTAATTCTAAAATTAAACAAAAATTCTATTGTAATCGACTGTTGGCAGAATTTTGACCCCGGACCTTTTAAGGCACTTAGGGATATTATATGGTGGTGTTGGTATTGAAAAGAGTTCTTATAACAGGTGGTGCCGGTTTTATAGGATTTCATTTAGCAAGGAATTTAGCGAATCAAGAATATGATGTTACTATTGCCGATAATCTGTTTAGGGGAAAGATGGATTCTGAACTAAAAAATCTTATTAGCAACAAAAATGTTTCCTTTATTCAGTGTGATTTGACTAAAATAAAAGACTTAAAAAAGCTTGGATATTCTTATGATTATGTTTACCATTTGGCTTCCATCAATGGGACAAAATATTTTTATGAAATCCCCCATATTGTGTTAAAAGTAAACATGCTATGTGCAATTAACATACTTGACTGGTTTTTGAATAATAAAAATAAAAATAAAAAAATATTGTTTTCATCATCATCAGAGACATATGCGGGCACATTAAGGCGGTATGGCATAAAAATACCCACAAGAGAGGATGTCCCATTAACAATCGAGGATGTCAAGAATCCACGATGGTCTTACGGAGGTAGCAAGATAATTGGGGAATTATTATTCACGAATTATGCTAAAAAAAATAATTTTCGTATGAGTATAGTTCGATATCATAACATTTATGGAGAGCGAATGGGCTTTGAGCACGTTATACCCCAATTTTGCTTAAGGATTTTAGATAAAGAAATTCCTTTCAAAATTTTTGGGGGAACTGAAACTCGTGCTTTCTGTTATTTTAGTGATGCTATTAGAGCTACACAAATGGTTATGGAAGAGGATGGTGCGGATGGGGAGATTATCAACATTGGAAATAGCGATGAAGAGATAACAATGAAAGATTTAGCTATAAAGTTATTTAAGATAAGCAAAGTAAATCCAAAATTGTACATTAAAAAAGCGCCAAAAGGTTCTGTTACCAGAAGATGCCCAAATATATCGAAATTAAATAGGCTTACCGGTTTTACACCTAAAGTTAATCTTGATGAAGGCCTAAAAAAAACTTTTGAATGGTATAAAGAGTACCATAACCAATAAAATGAAATGCCGTATGTGTGAAGGTGATTCTTTGGAACAATTTTTGGATCTGGGATTTACCCCACTTGCTGATAGTTTTCTTAAGGAAGAAGACCTGCTAAGACCAGAGACCTATTACCCTTTGAATGTTTATGTCTGTCATGCCTGCGGCTTCATGCAGCTAGGGTATGTTGTTCAGGCTGAAATATTATATTGTAGGGATTATCCCTATGAATCTTCTATAACGCTTACATTTCGTGAACATTTTTTTGATATGAGCAAAATAATTTCTAAACGGTTTAATTTATTGCCAGAGTCGCTTGTTATTGATATAGGTAGTAATGTTGGTCTTTTGTTATTGGGCTTTAAAGCGCAGGGAATGAGGGTTTTAGGTGTTGACCCCGCAATCAACATCGCTAAGAAAGCTATTGAAAATGGCATAGAAAACATCCCCCTGTTTTTTTCATCTAAATTAGCTTCTAAGATCGCAAAAGAGAAAGGAAAAGCGTCTGTTGTGACAGCAACAAACGTGTTTGCACACATCATGGATTTGGATGATTTTATGAGAGGTATAGATTTATTGCTTGAGGAAAGGGGAATATTCGTGTTTGAGGTCCCCTACGCATTAGTATTGATTAAACAAATGTTATATGATACCATATATCATGAACATCTGGGGTATATGTCTATAAAACCACTTGTGACTTTCTTTCACAAATTTGGTATGGAACTTTTTGATATTGAAATGGTTAAAACACATGGGGGATCCATCAGATGTTTTGTAGGGAGGAAAGGGAAAAAAGATATTTCACCTAGCATCAAGGAATTTATTGATAATGAGAACATAATGCAAATTTATTCCATTGAACACCTGAGAAAATTTGCTGGTGATGTAAAAAAACATAGACAAGCTCTTGTTTCATTATTAAGAGATTTAAAAAAGCAGGGAAAGCGAATTGTGGGGGTAGGAGCCCCTGCGAAAGGCAATACACTATTAAATTACTGTAAGATTGATACTGAAATTTTGGATTATATAACGGAGAAATCTAAGCTGAAAATAGGCCTTTATGCCCCCGGCACTCATATTCCCATTTATCCTGACCAGAAACTAATTGAGGATAAACCAGACTATGCACTTTTATTATCATGGAATTTTGCAGATGAGATTATGAAGAACCTTAAAGATTATACTAAACATGGAGGAAAATTTATTATCCCATTTCCTAAACCTAGGATAGTTGACTAAAGGCGCTAAAATGGCTGTTATAAAAAAAAAAATTGAGCCTGCTTTTGAAGATGAGCGGGGGACTATATTTGACTTGGTTGATAAGGAGAAAATCTTGCACATAGGGCTAATAATATCAAAAAAAGATTCAATAAGGGGTAAGCATTATCATAAACAAGCCAAGCAGATTACATATGTACTTTCTGGAAAAATAATGTTAACAACAAAAGATGTTGGGCAAAAAAATTCTGATTACCAAACAATAATTATGGAAGCGGGTGACATAGCTACAATACCGCCAATGGTGGTGCATTCAATTAAAGCTCTTGAGGACACAACATTTTTAGTATTCACCGATAAACCAAGAAGTGGCGGCGGTTACGAAAATGACACACACAGGATTGAACTATAAAATGAGTAAAATTATACCTGTTTATGAACCAGTTTTAAGAGGAAACGAGATAAAATATGTAATGGACTGTTTCAAGGATAATTGGATTTCCGCATTTGGAAAATACAATTACAAGTTTGAGAAAGCATTTGCAGCTTATTGTAATGTTAAGTGTGGCATTTCTGTTACAAGCGGAACTGCCGCATTACATATCGCGGTTGCTTCGCTAAAGATTGGGAAAGATGATGAGGTCATCATCCCGGATTTTACAATGATTGCACCAGCAATTGCAGCAGCCTACCAAGGCGCTAAACCAGTCTTTGTAGATGCCGATTCTAAGACTTGGACAATTGATGTTAAGAAAATAGAAGAGAAAATAACTAAAAAGACAAAAGCGATCATACCTGTACATATTTATGGTCATCCCTGTGACATGGATCCCATTATGAGGCTTGCAGAAAAGTATAACCTTTATGTTATTGAAGATGCTGCAGAGGCACATGGAGCTTTATATAAAGGGAAAAAAGCTGGGAGCATTGGACATATTAACGCTTTCAGTCTTTATACCAACAAAGTTATAACAACAGGGGAAGGGGGAATGGTTGTTACAAATGACAAGAAACTAGCGGAACGTGCAGAACTATTAAGAAATTTTTTCTTTGATAAGGAAAGAAGATATATCCATGAAGAGATAGGTTTTAAGTACCCAATGACGAATATTCAGGCAGCTATTGGGCTGGCACAGTTGGAGCACATTGAGAGTATAATAAAAAGAAAGAGAGATATTGCACATACTTATAATAAATTGCTAAAAAACATACCCGGCATTACACTTCCCCACGAGGCAAAAAATGTCAGAAACATTTATTGGATGTACGGAATCCTATTTGAGGAAAAATTTGGCGTTTCGAGAGACAGGGTAAAGGAACTGCTTGGTAAGAAAGGTATAGACACAAGATATTTCTTCACTGGAATGCATAAACAGCCCCCATTCAAAACAGAAGGTGATTTTCCTATAAGTGAAGAATTAGAGAAAAAGGGCCTTTACATACCTTGTGGCCTTAATCTCACTGAGAACCAATTAGAATTTGTGGTGCAGTCAATAAAAGATATATACACAAATCAATAAATTTTTATTTGAGATAAAACTCCTTCAATAATTGTTAATGTTTTAGTTAGTATTACACCTATTTTATTGCAGGTTATTTTACAAAAAAAGACTATCATAAACTATGATAAATAATTTTTTTTGGGAACAAAGATTGAAAAATAACTTCTTTTTATAAAGCTGATAATAGAAGGAATTTGAATATAAAATTAAGAATATTAATATGGTAAATTTTATAATATTATTGGAATATTTAATAGATTCATAATTTATATACGGAATATTTATAAATTGATACAATGCGCCAAGTTTACTAAACATAATCTACCTTAAGTAAAAATTAATAAGGGGGTTTATCATGCGGGATTTAGTGAAAAAATTTAGATTAGTATTCAAGGGCAAACTTCTTTTCAAAGCAAAAGGAAGTTTCCCCGCAAGCAAGTCCCTTGGAATAATATGTTATGCATGCCATCCAGCATAAGTCTCGGCAAAAATCAGCTGGGATTTGCAGCTAAATCTTTGGAGGATACGCAGAAAAAAATGCTCATTAGGATTTACTTTTGACCAGTCGATTTTGAAATAAAATGGAAATAAATGAATATAAAAAAATGTATGAGCTTGAGGAATCACACTGGTGGTTTGTAAGCAAGAGAAGGCTGATATTCTCATTCTTTAAAAAATATTATCCAAAAAATAATTCTAAAAGAATGATACTGGATATTGGATGCGGTACAGGTATTATTTTAAAAGAATTTAATAAATTTGGGAAATCTTATGGAATTGATTTGTCAGAACAAGCAATAAAATTTTGTAAATTACGGGGGCTTAAAAATGTAAAAGAGGCGTCTTTAGACAAGCTACCTTTTAAGTCAAACTATTTTGACATTATAGGCTGCTTTGATGTGTTATACCACAAAAATGTAAAAAATGATATAAAGGCACTGAAAGAAATAGCTAGAGTTTGTAAGAAGGGTGGTAGGTTATTTATTACCGATTCTGCATGCAAATTTTTAATGGGTAAGCACGATATAGCTTCTCACGCAAGAACTAGGTACAGTGCTAATGAGATCAAACAAAAGCTAGAATCTGCAGGTTTTGAAATTGAGAGATTGGCGTATTACAATTTTTTCCTTTTCCCTTTAGTATTTTTAAAAAGGAAGTTAAGCTTATTGCTTAACACAAGTAAATCAACTGACTTAAAAAAAGAAAACTTTTTAATTAATAACTTATTGGGGCTTTTAATGTCAATTGAAAGAGTTTTATTAAATTTTATAAATTTTCCTTTTGGAGTGTCAATATTCTGTATAGCAAGAAAATCATAAGTATACTTATTGTATATCATAAACAAATATTGAAATTGTAGTTCACCTGTTCCTTGAAATTGTTGGAATTGGTCCCGGCGAGGTTATTTTACATGGTTTTAAAATGATTGCAAGTGCCAAAAAGGAAGCCAATTATAATCCACTTCCAACCTGTTTCCCGCCAGACCTTTATGTATAATTCCAAAATTGGTTTACAATTTTAAAATTAGTTCACAGATTTTCTTTGTAAACACTTCTTCAGAAGTTCTGTAGTCAAGAGTGTGGTGTATCCTTTCTTCATTGCACCGACTTATAAATTCTTGTAAAATTTTATTTGGGTGCTTTTTCTTTCTTTTTTATAGTATCAACCATTTTTTCATTTAAATCGCCAAAAGTGCAGAAATTTTGGCTAATTATTAAAAATGTGAGCCGATTGCCAAATTGAACAAGTACCAGAAAACCCAAAAGCTTTTAAAACTAAATGAGTTTATTTGTTATATGCAAATCGAAG
>JBBSWR010000192.1:0-1291 GCA_038046185.1 Nanobdellota archaeon | reverse complement strand
AATCCAAAATGCCTTACGAATTCAAGTTTCCGGATGTTGGGGAAGGAATCCACGAAGGAGAGATAGTAAAATGGCTGGTAAAAGAAGGCGATAAAGTTAAAGCCGATGCTCCTTTGGGCGAGATTGAGACAGATAAGGCAATAGTTGAAATGCCGTCTCCCAAGACAGGCACAATTCTAAAGATTCATGTTCAGGCTGGCGGAGTAATACACGTCGGAGAAGTCATGGTTACAATTCTTGAGGAAGGCGAAAGCGCAGAAGACGGCAAAAAGCATTTGGAACAAAAGGCATCCGCAACAAGTTCTGCGCCTTATACTGGCTCTGTTGTTGGCTTTGTTGAGGAAGCAAAAGAGGTTTCTCCGATTTATGGATCACAATCTCACGCACAATCTTCACAGCAGCCAGCAGCACCACAAGCAACTCCGGCAGTAAGAAACATGGCAAAACAATTGAACGTTGATTTGAATTCTGTTAAGGGAACCGGTCCCGGCGGAAGAATCACAATTGAAGATGTGCAAAAAGCAGGGAAAGGCGCAGTCCAAACAGCGCAAGCAGTTCCTGCAGAATCGCCGGGATTCAAAAAAGTCAGAAAATATGATTTCTTTGGCTATGTTGACAGAATCCAGCTAAAGGGAATAAAAAAAGCAACTGCAAACAAAATGGCGGAATCAATTTTCACGGCAGCCCAGCTGACCAACATGCACGAGGCTGATGTGACTGACCTGTGGGCTTTGAGAGAAAAAGAGAAATCAAATTATGAAAAAGAAGGAATAAAATTGACGCTGATGCCTTACATTGTGAAAGCTGTTGCCGCTTCGCTGATTCAGCACCATAATCTAAATGCCTCTCTTGAAGGCGAGGAAATTGTTTTGAAGAAATATTATAATATTGGAGTTGCTGTTGATTCAGATGACGGTTTGTTTGTGCCAGTTGTAAAAGGCGCGCAAAATAAAGACGTTAAGACAATTGCGCAGGACATACAGAAAATGGCAAATGATGTTCAGACAAGAAAAGTAAATATGATGGATTTGAAAGGGGGGACTTTCACGATTAGCAACCTTGGCTCTGTCGGAGTCGGGTTTTTCACGCCGATAATTAATTATCCCGAAAGCGCGCTTCTTGGAGTCGGAAGAATGGCTGAAAAGCCGGTTGTCAGGAACGGGAAGATTGAAATCAGGAAAATCCTGCCGTTATCACTGACTTACGACCACAGAATTATTGACGGAGCTCAGGCTGCAAGATTCGCTCTGGAATTAATCAGAAGGCTTGAGAAGCTGGATTTTGAAAGCCC
>JBBSWR010000191.1:0-10027 GCA_038046185.1 Nanobdellota archaeon | reverse complement strand
ATTAAACTAGTTCAACTCTCAGTTCAACAATTGAAACTTCATCTATCGGGTCCAGCCTGATGTAATTGTTTCCTTCAGAGACTTTTGTGTTAATTTTTTCCGTGAAAGTTAATTTGTTTGTATCAACAGTCTCAATATGGCCGTTGACATCCAGTTTGGCTCTTTTTTGCTTTCCGTCATCAACAAATTTTACTGTCAATTGTACATCCTTGTTTCCATTTCTTATACTGCTGAAGGCAGCAGGCGTTATTTCAAAATAATAAGTCCTGACAGTCGGCTGGCCGAAGTCAAGCGAAATCTTGATTTGCTCGATGCTGTAGCTTCCCTTGTTTGTTTTGAAAACAATGTTATTTTCGCCTTCATTCAAAACGCTTTTTGGGATGCTTTGCTTGTACGAATTGTCGCATACGGGAACGGATGAAAATAATTTCCTGTTGTTTACAAAAATGTCCAGAATGCCCACGTTGCTGATGCTTCCGCAGGACGGAACAAACTTCAGCGTTGCCTTGTCCATGCTTGCAAACTCTGAATCGCTTATTGTGAAAATATTTGTGCTTTGCTGCCGCGAAGTGTCAGTTATATCCCCTATAACTTTAACGTTCTCAAAACTATATTCGTTTGTTGACCAGAATTTTATCCCCACAGATGAAACGCTGAATTCAAGCGTGTTTGTTTTGGAAAGCAGCCTTTTGTCGAGCTTGACCGGGGCAATGTTTTCGTTTCCAATTTCATTTTCATAAATCACTGCATTGTTGAGCTTTATTGTGAGAACTCCCGTGTGTTTTTTTGCCGTGAATGACAAAATTACATTGTCAGTGTTTGCGGGATCGTCAATGCCAAAATCTGCTTTGTATGTTTTAGTGTCAAACCAGCCATTTCTTACAATAAATGGGTTTATTGCATTCAGCTCCTGCGCATTTGTTGTCTCAACCAAAAATGCGTCCGGAATGCTTTTCAGATTTTCAAGCCCCTGGCTGATGCTTAAAGAGCCAGGAGATACGCTCAGGAGCACATTGGGATTATTTTCTCCTGATGTTGATTCGGTTGTTTTATTCTGAAGAAGCGCTTCTCTCTGCGATGTTGGCAGGAAAATAATGTAAAGAATGATCAGGCCTGCGATGATAGCTACCAGAATAGCAGCATTCACGCCACCCTGAGCCCTCTTTTGCAACATTGTAGTAAAGAATTTAACATAAACATATTTAAAGGTTTTGATTTTAGTTATCAGAATGAAATTACTGCATTCCAATCTCAAAAAAGGAGAAGTAAAAGTGCTTACGCAGAACCTGGATGATTTATGGTATTTGAGCAATATGATTGATCCTGGAGATATTGTTCAGGGCAAGACTTTCAGAAAGATTAAATCTTCAAGCGGCGATGCAAAATCAAAAGATGCCACTAAAAAATCTATTTTTGTCAGGCTGGAAGTTGAAAATGTGGAGTTCGGCAAGCATTCCAATGCCCTTCGCGTGTCCGGCGTTATAAGGGAAGCGCCTGAAGATGTTCCAAGGGGAGAGCACCATACTTTCAACGTGGATGACAATACTACTATTACTATTATCAAAGAAGAGTGGCTGAAGTATCAGCTGGATAAATTAAAAGAAGCAAGTTCTGAAACAAAGTCAGCCATTTTAATAGTTGTGCATGACCGTGAAGAAGCTTATTTTGCCTTGTTTAAGAAATATGGATATGAAGTTTTGTCGCATATTGAAGGAGAAGTGCAGAAAAAAAGAATTGAAAATATTAAGAAAGAAAATTTTTATTCAACTGTCATTAACAAAATAAAAGAATATGTTGAGCGGCATGAAATAAAACAAGTTATACTGGCGTCACCTTCATTCTGGAAAGAAGATTTGATGAAAGAACTGAAAGGTGATGAGTTAAAGCAAAAAATAATTCTTGCAACATGCTCTTCTGCAACCAAAAATGGGATTGATGAAGTAATTAAAAGGCCCGAAGTCCGAGAAGCTCTGAAGATGGAAAGAACAGCAAAAGAAATGAATAAAGTTGAGGAATTATTCACAGAAATTGCAAAAAATAATTTATTTGTTTATGGCTTGAAGGAAACGGAAAATGCCGCTGCAATGGGCGCAATCAAGGATTTGTTGGTTACTGATTCGCTTATTCAAAAATCCCGGCTGGAAAATTTTTATAAAAGAATTGAAAATATTATGAAAATTGTTGATAAAACAAAAGGGGATGTTGAGATAATAAGCTCCGAGCACGAAGGCGGAAATAAGCTTAACGGATTGGGGGGAATTGGGGCGATTTTAAGGTTTAAGATGAGTTATTGAAATGGAATATTATCATTTTTCAAAAGTTTTAAAAACAGCCTGATTAATTAAATTAAAAAAAGAGGTGCTAGATGACGGAGTTCATAGATTCCATTCTTAAAGAGCACAGGGTTTTCTATCCTCACGAGGAGTTCTCGAGAAAAAGCCACGTCAAGAGCATGAAAGAATATTCTAAAATCTATAAAAAATCAATTGAAAATCCTGAGAAATTCTGGGCGGAAAGGGCAGAGCAATTGGAATGGTTCAAGAAGTGGGACATCGTGTTCAGGAACGACATGGGTTTCTTTAAATGGTTTGAAGGCGGCCAGATTAATGTTTCTTACAACTGCCTTGACAGGATTATCAAAGCAGGAAAGGGAAAAAAGATTGCATATATTTGGGAGCCTGAATCGGGAGAAGCAAAAACTTACACTTACGAGCAATTGCTGAAAGAAGTCTGCAGGTTTGCGAATGTCCTCAGGAAAAAAGGGGTTCAAAGAGGGCAGGTTGTTGAAATTTATCTTCCGATGGTTCCTGAGCTGCCGATTGCGATGCTTGCATGCGCCCGCATCGGCGCAATACATTCCGTTGTTTTTGCAGGATTCAGCTCGGATTCGCTAAAGGATAGGATTCAGGATTCAAATGCGCAGTTATTGGTAACTGCTGACGGAAGCTTTAGAGGGGGAAAGGTTGTTCCGCTGAAAGAAAATGCTGACATCGCCCTGAAAGACTGCCCTTCAATTAAAAACGTGGTTGTTGTGAAGAGGGCAGGAAACAACGTGAGCATGCTGAATGGAAGGGATTTCTGGTGGGACGATTTAATTAATGAAAAAGATATTGCAGATTTTTGCGAGCCGCAAAGCCTGCATTCGGAAGAATCCTTGTTTATACTTTACACAAGCGGAACAACAGGAAAGCCGAAAGGAATTCTGCACACTCAGGCAGGATATTTATTATTTGTAAACCAGACTTTCAAGTATATTTTTGATATTAAAGATCAAGATATTTATTTCTGTACGGCAGATATTGGATGGATCACGGGGCATTCTTACATAGTTTATGGGCCGCTGTCAAACGGAGCGACTGTCGTGATGTATGAAGGATCTCCGACATTTCCCCAGCCGGACAGGTTTTGGAAAATAATTGAAAAGCACAAAGTGAGTATTTTTTACACCGCGCCAACGGCAATAAGGGCGCTTGCAAAAGAAGGGGATGAATGGCCGAATAAATGCAACCTCCACAGCTTAAGGCTGCTTGGAACAGTGGGCGAGCCGATAAATCCGGAAGCATGGATGTGGTACTATACTATAATTGGAAAGAAAAAATGCCCCGTTGTTGATACCTGGTGGCAGACCGAAACCGGAGGAGTAATGATTACACCACTGCCGGGAGCGACTCCATTAAAACCAGGCTCGGCAACAAGGCCATTTTTCGGAATTGTGGCTGACATTTTAAGAGAGGACGGAAGCAAAGCAAATGTGAATGAGGGAGGCTACTTAGTGATAAAGCACCCATGGCCGGGAATGCTTCGCACAGTATGGAACAATCCTGACAGGTACAAGCATACTTATTATGAAAAATTCGGAGTTTATTTAACCGGAGACATGGCGAAAGTTGATGAGGACGGAGATTTTTGGATAATGGGAAGAAGTGACGATGTCATAAAAGTTGCGGGCCACAGAATCGGATCAGCGGAAGTTGAAAGCTCTTTGGTAAGCCATGAAGCCGTTGCTGAAGCCGCAATTGCCCCTTTCCCGCACGAAATAAAGGGGCAGGCAATTTATGCTTTTGTTGTTCTGAAAAAAAGTTTTGAGAAGAGTGATAAACTAAAAGAAGAATTGAGAAATCATGTTTCCAAAACCATTGGCCCGATTGCAAAGCCCGACAAGATACAGTTTGCGGATGATTTGCCTAAAACAAGAAGCGGAAAAATTATGAGGCGAATTCTGAAAGTTATTGCCGAAGGCGGAACGGACTACGGGAATACAACAACACTCGTTGACCCGAATATTGTGAAGGTTTTGGCTGACAACAGAGTGAAATAAACCTTGTTTTGGAAGTTATTAGCTGGAATTTTTCTTAATTCAAATCGTTAAATTACTCGTACCCTCACGAAACATTTATATATTACTTACCTATATATTGTCTTAACTAGCCAGTTATGACTTGATTTCGTCATTTTGTGATGGAATTGTCACTTACTGGTTGGAAATAACAACACTTAAATATTAGTATTTTTATCCCCTACTAATAATAAAAGGGGGGTGTATTCGAATGATAGTTAAAGATGAATTTTTAGGCAAACTGAGAAGGTTTTTTAACTTAAACCTATATGAAGTAAAGATTTGGACAGCCCTGTTAAGCAGGGGAGTTTCTACAGCAGGAGAGTTAAGCGACATAGCAAACGTTCCGAGAAGCAGAAGCTATGATGTTCTGGAATCGCTGGAGAAAAAAGGATTTGTAATCATGAAGCTCGGAAAGCCGATCAAATATATTGCCGTTCCGCCAAAAGAAGTTGTCGAAAGAGTAAAGAAAAACGTGCAGGAAGCGGCCAAAGATGAGCTGAAGAAGCTGACTGACTTGAAAAATACTGAAATTGTCAATGAGCTGAGCGTTCTTCACACACAGGGAGTTGAACTTGTTGAGCCGTCTGATTTAAGCGGATCGCTAAAGGGGCGCCACAATTTATACAATCATTTGGAACTGACCATAAGGAATGCAGAAGAATCTGTCACCCTTATGACAACTTCCCAGGGATTCATAAGAAAAATCGAGGGACTGAAGCCAACTTTTGAAAAATTAAAGAAAAGGGGAGTCAAGATAAGGATTGCCGCTCCGATAACAAAAGAAGCTTTGCCTGCGCTGAAAGATATACAGGGAATTGCAGAGGTAAGAAGCACTGAGAGCAAGGCAAGATTCTGCATTGTTGACGGCAAGGAAATAATATTTATGGTGATGGACGATTCAGAAGTGCATCCTACCTATGATGTAGGCATCTGGGTGAACACGCCTTTCTTTGCAAGCGCGCTTGACAGCCTGTTTGATCTCGCATGGAAGAACATGAAGCCGGCAATGGAAGTTATAAAGAAGTAATTTATTTTTCTTTTAATTATTTTTTCTTTATTTTAATTGTTGTATAATTTCTAAATAAACTTAATCTTTAGGGAGGGAATTTTTTGCCAATTGTGAGCATGCTCCATTACATTCCGCATGCAAGTACCTGTTGCACTCGCTGTGTAATTATCTATCCTCCACCCACCCGATAAAGTAAAACAATAAAGTGCAACAGGTTAATAATGATTTAAATATAGACCTGTATTACCTTTCTTAATGAAGAAGATTTATTTCGTATTATTTATTTTGACTATATTTTTAACTGCATGCACTCCGGAAACTAAAGTCTATAAAGTCAATTACAAATTGAATTATCCTGAAGGCGCTTTCAAGGTTAATGTCGGCAACAGCACGGCTTTCACAAACGGGAATGACATTCTTGAGGTATATATAAAGAAAAATCCCGAGTTCTTCTGCTATTCCGTAAATAATCAGTCTCTCTGCAGCCTGGAGCTGGAAATAAAAATCAGCGATAAGGCTGCCAACAGCTTCAAAAGTGCCGTTGAAAATTTCCAGGAAATAATGCAAAAATCCGGCAAAAACAAAACAATATTGCCGCAGAGAATTAGTTATTATTTGAATAACCAGAAACTGGAGCAGGAAGATGTAATAAAAACAAATGAAAAAATTGAATTAAATAACCAGTTCCTGATACCTATACTTGGAAAAGGAAATACGCAAGATGAATCAAAGAAAAATGCTGTTGACAGCGAAAATGCAGTTGTTAAGGTTTTGATTGACAAGAAATAAATTATTTTTAATGCAAAGATATAAAAAGTGAATAATTCTGGGTTTACTTAATGGCAAAGAATAATTTCGTTCTCGGACTGAAGCAGAAAGCGAAGGAAATGAGAAAAGAAATAATTGAAGTAGTCTATAAAGCCCAATCAGGCCATCCTGGCGGCTCACTAAGCGAGATAGACATGCTTGTAGCTTTGTATTATTACAAGCTAAAAATTGACCCTAAAAATCCGCATTGGGGAGACAGAGACAGATTTATCTTAAGCAAAGGGCATGCAAGCCCGGGGTTGTATGTTGTTCTTGCCGATAAAGGTTATTTTCCAAAATCTGAGCTTGACGGATTCAGAAAAACCGGAAGAATGCTGCAGGGGCATCCTGAATTGAACACGCCTGGAGTTGATTTTGCCGGAGGTTCATTGGGACAGGGAATCTGCTTTGCCCTTGGAATCGCTTTGGCAGGAAAGCTTGACAGGAAAAATTACAAAACTGTTGCCATGATTGGCGATGGCGAATCGCAGGAAGGATCTGTATGGGAAGCTTCAATGTCAGCCACATTCCATAAGCTGGATAATTTTATTGGAATCCTCGATAAAAATCAGGTTCAAGAGACTGGAAAAACAAAAGAAGTCATGGATATCGGTGATGTTTCTGCAAAATGGAAAGCGTTTGGATGGAATGTAATTTCAGTTAATGGTCACGATATGGCGCAGAATGTAAAAGCGCTTGACAAGGCTTACAAACTCGCTAATGGAAAACCGACAATGATTATTTCAAATACTATCAAAGGAAAAGGAGTTTCGTTCATGGAATTAAACCATAAATTTCACGGCAAGGCTCCGAATGAGGAAGAATACAAGAAAGCTATTTCGGAGATTGAAAAGATTGATGCCAAGAAATTTAGATAAGTTATAAATTAATTATAAAAATATTCAGGGAGGGAATATAAGTAGCACTCAAAGTGGAATAGTTGCCCTCCACCCACCCGATAAAGTTGAATTAAAGTGTGCCTGATAAAATAAAAATAATCAAATAAAATGGAAATTCAAAAAATTGCAACAAGAGAAGGTTACGGAAAAGCCCTGCTTGAACTTGGAAGAATCAACAAAAATGTTGTTGTTGTAGATGCTGATTTAGGGGACAGCACAAAAGCTGAATTGTTCGGGAAAGAATTTCCTGAGAGATATTTTACAATGGGGATTGCAGAGCAGGACATGATTGGAGCAGCTGCCGGATTGTCTGTATCCGGCAAAATACCCTACGCAAGCACTTTTGCGGTTTTCAGCGAAAGGGCTTTTGAATTTGTCAGAAATATTGTTGCAAGAAACAAGCTGAATGTCAAGATATGCGGGAGCCATGCTGGCATTACAACCGGAGAAGACGGAAAGTCAGCACAGGCTCTTGAAGATGTTGCAATCTATCGCTCTTTGCCGAACATGGTTGTACTGCAGCCGTGTGATGCTGTTGAAGCTGAGAAAATGGTTTTTGCCTTGGCAGAATATAATGGACCGTCTTACATGAGAGTACATAGAACTGCCTATCCGGTTATTCATGACAAGAATTATAAATTTGAAATGGGGAAAGGCGAGGTTTTAAGGCAGGGAAAGGATGCTGTTATTTTTGCTTCCGGCACAATGGTTCATGAATCATTAAAAGCCGCTGATATTTTAAAAAATGACAATATTAATATCTACGTTGTAAATATCCACACAATAAAGCCGATTGATTCCAATTTAATTGTTGATTTGGCAAAGAAAACAAAGTTGGTTATAACGGCAGAAGATCACAATGTAATTGGCGGCCTTGGTTCGGCTGTTGCCGAAGTTTTAGGCGAGAATTATCCCTGCTTAATGAAAAGAATCGGGATGAAAGACAGGTTTGGCGAATCCGGAAAGCCTGCTGAATTGTATGAAAAGTATGGTCTGGATTCTGCATCAGTTGCAGAAGAAGTTAAAAGATTTATTAAAAAATAAAATGCAAAACTGGATTTGGTATGGAATTATAGCTGCTTTTTGTTTTGGCATTCAAACTGTAATTTACAAATATGCAGCGCAAAAAGGAAACTTATCGCCTTACTATTCTAGTTTTCTTGTTGCTCTTGGAATAGTTGTAATTTTTGGAATAGTTCTTTTGTTCAAGCCTGGCTACAGCTTTGACTGGAAATCAAACGGGCTGCTTTTTGCTTCGGGATTAATCTGGGGCATTGGATTTCTTGCCGTTGCAATTGCAATTTCACAAAATGCAGATGTGGCAAGGCTTGCGCCGATTTACAATACCAACACTTTGATAACTGTGCTGCTCGGAATTTTGATTTTGCACGAAGTGCCTGACGCAACTCACATATTCAGGGTTATTTCAGGCGCTGTTTTGATTGTTGTTGGGGCGATTTTGGTCAGCATTTAGCATACCACTGGACAAAAAAGCACTGGACATCTCTGGCTAAGATATTTAAAGGAATTCTAACACGGCTAATTTGGTGATTACATGTTTTTGCATACAAAAGGCTTATATATAGGGGATGGGATACCCTATATTAGTAAGAGGTTTACTTATGCCAAGTAAGCCAAAAGCGATAAGGGAAATATTTTCCCACAAATATGTCAAGGATAATGGTGACATCGTAGACATTATGGTGGAGCAAGTAGAAAAAAACGAGCAGTATCCTGAAGGGGTAAAATATTCCTTGAACTATATCAGCAACGGAAAATCTATATTAAGATATGATAATCATGCGGGCCATCCGCACCATAAGCACATAGGAGACAAACGAAAACCCTATGAATTCAAGGACGAATGGCAGCTTATGTCGGATTTTGAAGAAGATTTAAGAAAACTTGGGAGACAAACATGGTAGCCATGAAAAATACAAAAGTGATAAAAATTAGTGTTACTTCAATGAGGGACGTTCTTAATCAATTCGCCAGTACGCTAGCCAAAGCCAGGCGAGGGGAGGAAGTTGAGCCGCACACTGGGATATCATTTGAAAGCATTGAAGGATTGCGGAATGTGCTTACCAGACGAAGGCTTGAGCTGCTGTCTGTTATAAGGCATAGAAAGCCTCGCTCAGTCTACGAGCTCTCAAAGCTTTTGAACAGGGATTTGAAGAGCGTCAATACTGATTTGAAGGTGCTTGAGCAGAATGATTTTGTTGAATTGAAGAAAGTGAATGACAAAAGACAAAGAGTTATTCCTATTGTCGAATTCGACAAGATAGACATCAGGGTGAAAGTTTAAAAAGGGATAAATAATACCCAGATTAGGTGAATCAAAATGCAAATGTTCCTTGATACTGCAATTTTAGATGAAATAAAGAAAGGCGCAGAGACGAATTTGATTTCAGGCTGCACAACAAACCCATCGCTCGCTGCAAAAGCAGGCAAAGATTATAACGAAGTTTTGAAAGAAATCTGCTCGATAGTCAAAGGCCCTGTTTCGGCTGAAGCTATTTCTTTGGATGCAGACGGAATGGTAAAGGAGGGTGTTGCATTTTCCAAGATTGCCAAAAATATCATAATTAAAGTTCCGATGACAGCTGAAGGAATGAAAGCGTGCCAACTGCTTACAAAACAGGGAATAAAAGTAAATGTTACTCTATGCTTTTCCGCAAACCAGGCAATTCTTGCTGCAAAGTCCGGAGCATTTGTTGTCAGCCCGTTTGTAGGGAGGCTGGACGATATTGGGGAAGTTGGAATGGATTTGATTAAAGATATTAGGCTGATTTATGACAATTACAAATTCAAAACAAAGATACTTGTTGCTTCCGTAAGAAATACCAATCACGTTCTTGAAGCCGCAAAAATCGGAGCAGACATCGCAACAATTCCTTATTCTGTTTTTGAGCAATTATTTAACCACAAGCTAACAGATGCCGGGATTAAGAAATTCTTAGAAGATTGGGAGAA
>JBBSWR010000190.1:0-1512 GCA_038046185.1 Nanobdellota archaeon | reverse complement strand
TAAATTCATCTGCGGACTAAAGTCCGCGAGGTCTCTTTAACAGGCGAGCCCTAGATTAAGAAATACTGCTGTTAATCCTCTTTCCTGAGAGCCATATGCTTGAACTATTGCAGTATATCCATCATCAGGGCCCCAGTTAAGAGTTTGAAGAATATTACCAGTTATTGGTGATGAAGGATATTTCCCACTTACATATCTTAGGCCTAGTTCCTTAAGATTGATTTCAATCTCAAATCCACCTATAATCTCATCAATACTTAAAGGCGATGGTAAACCAGGTGGTGAACTGTGCGGCGTTGCAGAATCTCCCTTTAGTAAATTAGTCATTTCCCCCATTTAAATCATTAGACCAAGGAAAAGGTGTTAAGTTTATTAAAGTTAATATTTTAAAAAATAAGATAATTAAGAAAGATAAAATAATTTTTATTTCTTCTTCTCTTCTTTCTTTGGAGCTTCTGCTGCTTTTGCTCCGGGCGCTGCTGCCGCTCCTGCTGCCGGCGCTGCTCCTGGCGCTGCCCCTGCTGCTGCAACTCCTTCGACTGGCAGCAATTCTTTTATCATTTCGTCCGGAATGCCCGCTGCTACCAGCTTTACTTTTATTTCTCCTCTTGCCTTGCCAGCCATTTCACCAATAATTGCCTTTGCAATCTTCTCGAATTCGGCTTTTCTCTTTGCAAGCTCTTCAGCCAGTCTCTGCTTCTCCTGTTCCAAGTGAGCAAGCTCTTCTGCTGACAATTCTGTTTTTTCTAATCTTATTTCTTCATCAAATTTTCCTGCTTCAATGTCCCTCATGGTGTCTCTGGCCATCTTTCCTTCAACCAGGATTCCCATTGACTGGCATGTCCCGACTATCTCCTTAACTTTTTCCTTTAAAGTTTTTCCAAGAGTAGCGGTTTCTTTCATCTTTGCGATTTTGATAACCTGCTCAATTAGAATGTCAGCAACCATCTCGTGCTTTGCCTTTCCTGATGCTTTCTCCAAATTCGTTTCTTTCTTGATTAATCCCGAAGCAGGAGGGGTTCCTATTGTGATTTCAAATGATTTTGATTCTGTATCTACTTTAACGGTTACTGGAACCTGCATGCCGTTAAATACTGCCGTCTTCTTGTTGATTTCCATTACCACCTGACCTATATTGACGCCTAATGGGCCAAGAGCCGGACCTAGCGGCGGCGCTGCTGTCGCCTTTCCGCCTTCAACAAGTGCTTGTACAGATTGTATTGCCATTTTATTTTGGATTTTTTAATTTAGTCTTTGAATATAATTTTAATTCATAAATTTTTATTTTTTAAAGTTAATAAATACTTTAGCAACTAATCTCAATTTAAAAACTTTATTACAAATTATCTTCCCCTGAATCATCATCTCTTGCAGGAAGAGGCGAGTCCGTGTCCCTTCTCACGACTTTAACAGCATCCATCTTGACGGTTATAGGAATCGGAACAGCTGCTTCCAATAATTCAACAACAACTTCTTCCTTTGCCTTGTCAATTCTTGTGACTTTTGCATTTT
>JBBSWR010000189.1:0-4413 GCA_038046185.1 Nanobdellota archaeon | reverse complement strand
CCCTTCCCCATGAAGCGCGGGTGATACATTCCCTTCTGGACAGCCGGCTCCACATGAAGATAAACCTTGTCGCCAACATTGAAAGTTTGAAAATATCTTGTTACGCTGATTTTTCCCCTTCTTCGGGTTTCTTTTGTGAACCTGTATCTCGTCTTTCTTCGCAATCCGCCCAGTCTCTTAACCATATTGGTTCTGGAAGAAGTAGGGTTTTAAAAAGCTTTGGGTAATTAAAATGTTTGCTGGGGCTTATTTGGCAGATTAATTTTATTTTAAAAATATTAAATAGGTATGCCCTGAGCCTATAATCTAAAATCATAAATCGTCTTTTACTTTCACTACTCTTGAGAATAGAAACATTTAAATAGATGATGGCTTAATAAAAAATTCAGTTAAAAAATAGAAATAAAATAAAGGTGATTTTAATGGGATTTTTCAACAAGATTAAAGAGAAGTTGGGAAGTGGTTCTAGTGCTGACATGTTTGAGGATTCCAGCCAGGGATATGTAGAGCTTGGAAATGATACTCCGCACGACACAAAATCAAAATTAATGGTAAGGCCTTTTGTAATCGAAGAGTTCGAAGACATCAAGCCGATTCTTGACGCATTAAGGGAAGGCCACACGCTGGCGCTTGTGAATATCAAGCCCCTTAAGGATAAAGATTTAGTTGAACTGAAAAGGGCAATTAACAAACTGAAAAAGACATGCGATGCGGTTGAAGGAGACATTGCCGGATTCGGAGAGAACTGGATTGCAGCCGTGCCAAGCTTTGCCTATATATACAGAGGGCCTAAGGCTACTGCAAAAGAGGAAGGCAAGAAGACAGCAGGCGTGGAAGAAGTCGCTGAGTACGAATAAAATATTTTTATTTCTTGGTTTTTTATTTTGTTGAAATAATTTTATAAATAGCAGTATACTACCATAAGATATGGCAACAAACGGAACGGCTCAATTAAGATTTAATCGGGGAATGCGCTTTGAGGAACTCGGTTCTTTATTGGAGCAAGGATATCAAAGAGGTTCCAGGCTCGTTGAGGTAGCATTCGAGGATGTTGATAAGCCGGAATTGGTTTGCAGGCCATTGGTTTTGCGCAGAAAGGGAAATTCTTCCGGATTTTGTTTAGGAGGCAAAGTTTTAGACATGTTAGGTGAAAGGCGATTGCCGATGGGAACGCTTACCACAAGATATGACAAAGGATACCTAAATAGAGAACCGTTTTCTGCCTATTTGGTTTATACGCCAGTGCGTTAAATCTATGCAAACATTTGGCCGATTAATAACAAGTTTATTCTGAATTTTTCTGTCACCATTAATAAACTCCTAAAAAATGCCTGACATGCAAATCAGGCATTTTTGGGAACTCAAAAATCGTTATTAATTTTTGAGTAACAACAAAACCTTTTAAAGAGCTAACAATAATTATCTTAATTAACGGATTAAATTTTAAAAAAGGGGTTTAAATGAAATTTGATATTCCTAAAAAGGAGCATCCTAACTTTGAGCGCTATTACAAGGAAGATATAGATACTGCTTACAGGTTTGCAGGTGAAATTTACAAAGAGCTCGGTGGTTTTATACGCGCTGTTGTTCTTTTCGGCTCTGCCGCAAGAAAAACAAAGGGGCCTACCGGAGATATAGACCTTTTAATTGTTATCGACGACCTGATGATGAACATGTCGCCGGAAGTTATGGAAGCATACAGGCTGATTGTGCAGCAATCAATTGTGAGGGTTTCAACAAAGCTGCACATCACAACGATGCGGTTTACTTCATTCTGGGAATACATGCGAAACGGCGACCCTGTTGCAATTAATCTTTTAAGAGACGGAGTTGCAATAATTGATTCAGGATTTTTTGACCCGATGCAGATGCTTCTGAAAAAAGGAAGAATCAGGCCAACACAGGAAAGCATCTGGACTTATTACTCTAGAGCGCCAAACACGCTGCATAATTCAAAATGGCATTTGCTGCAGGGAGTGCTTGACTTATATTGGGCGGTGATTGATTCTGCGCATGCCGCGCTTATGAAAGTCGGCGAGATTCCGCCAACGCCTGAGCATGTTGCTGATTTGATGGAAGAAAAGCTTGTAAGAAAAAAAATGCTCGAGCACAAGTACGTTGTAATCATGAGGAATTTCTACAAGCTGATGAAGATGGTAACCCACCGCGAGCTTGTTGAAATCAAAGGCGAAGAATTTGACCATTATTACAAAACTGCAGAAGATTTTGTGAACAGGATGAGAAGGATTATAGAAAACTCTCGATAATCCGCAATTTATTATTTACATCGAGAGTTTTCTTAGAGAATTTTGACAAATATGCTTCATTTCAAAATTCTCTATAGAGCACGGTAAATAAATATTTCAGTTGATTTTCTATTTAATTATTAAAAAGACGCCGCGGCTGGGATTTTCACCCAGAAAGTTAATCCTTTGCAGGATTTGAACCCAGATGCCATTACTGGCAGATGGGTATCAACCATCCGCACTTCCAGTTTGTGCGACCGCGGCATAAAAAGATTTATATACTTAATAGCTTATTTAGTTTGAGGGTATCAACCATCTAATCTGGCCAATTGTGCGGCCTTTTTTCTTTTTATTTCGAAAGAGAGTATAGTTAGAGTTCCTTTATAAATCTCACGTGAAGATGTCCAGTGTCCATTGCTACTGGAAAATATATATTAAAAAATAATTAGAAGTAGATATTAATAGGTGGTTGGGATTGATAAAAAAGGCTTCAAACAGAGCCTAAGAATGGCACTAGACTCCTTTGTTTAGCAAATATTATATAGTTTTGGGCATAATTCAAAGAAGTGCATTTCAAAAATCTGAAAAATTGGCTGAGGTATGGATTAATTGGAGCTTCCATACATGCCATTGTAACTTTTATTATATTACAATTTAGTTTAGGTTGCTCTTCAGAAGTTTGCATTAATCCTTTTCTCCTATTGATACCTCACGTTTTTGTCTTTTCTGAGGCGATATTAGAACAGTTTTGGAAGTATATTGATTATGACTCAATGTACCCTTATGTATATATTTTAATATCTATTATATGGGGATTTTTTATTGGTGCAATGCTTGGAAGAAATAAAGAAGGTAAAAAATTAAAATCAAATAGCAAACGTAGACAATAATTTTTTTATGAATTAACCTGACGCTAACTTAACAGCTCAAAAAATAACAATCCTTATAAATAACCTTTAAGATTAATCACTGCATGGAATGGGCAATAATTAACTACGCGCTTATCGTTCAGCTTTTCGTCCTTCTCAACCCGCTTTCGTCATTTCCTTTTTTGATGGCAGCGTACAGGAAGAAACTGGATGTAAAAAGCATAGCCGTATTCTCCGTGCTGACTGCTTTCGTAATTGCGCTGTTAATAACTTTTATAGGCCCTTATCTCTTTGAGTTTTTTGGAATCACTCTGAACTCATTCAGGGTTGCAGGCGGAATAGTTCTTCTGCTGCTCGGGCTTGACACAATAAGGCCAAAAGAAAAAGAGATTGTAAATGTTGAAGGCGTCCACAGCCTGATTTCAATCATCGCAACTCCGATGCTGACCGGGCCTGCAACAATATCTTATATAACTATAAAGACTTATGAGCTGGGGCAGTTTACCGTCCTTGCTAATTTAATTCCGGCATTTATTTTGGTTGGAGTTGTGTTTATCAGTTTTGCTTACGTTGTTCCAAAAGCAAATGCCAATTTGATTAATATAAGCTCGCGGATTCTAGGATTGTTTTTGACTGCCGTGGCAGTAGAAATGATATTTACCGGAGTAAAGGGGTTATGGGGAATCTAATTTAATCAGTTAGAATTATTTATTTATTCGCCACAATCTCAGCTTTTTTCTTGTCCCAGTACGCTTTCAGATCAAGCTCGTGGGAGATGTCTATTGTCTGCCGCTGAGTGTAATATTGCATGACATCAACATCGAAATCTCCGCCGAAAGCCCTGTTCCACGCTTTGCTGAGCATTTCCTTGTCATAAGACTTTGACATCCAGTCATAATAGGATTTTCCGTTAATCAGAATATATTTTCCGTCTGACAAATAATCTATCCTCCCTCCTTCATGCACAATCAGGCTGTCATTCACTCTTGTCTGGGGCTGCTTGGATATAATTTCAAAGTTCAGAAAGACATCATTCAGAATGAAAACATTTCTGTAAGACTCAGCGTGCGCAATGGCTGCAAAGGCCAGAAAAATAAAAAGCAGCGACAAAAATAAAATTCTTTTATCCATTTTTCCCAAAACCCCTTATACTCACTACGTTTCAAAAACTTGTTTAAATAGTTTTCTTTCAAATTTCAGGTTTGTCGTTGCGTATAAGTGATAATATTTATCAAAAATTGAGAAATGACCTCCTCCCCAAACCCTAAAGGGTGGGGTTTCCCGTTAGGTTAAGCAAA
>JBBSWR010000188.1:0-19191 GCA_038046185.1 Nanobdellota archaeon | reverse complement strand
CAACAGAAAACATGATGAATTATGAATATTCGCACACTAAATTGGGAACTGAAACATTTTTCTGGCACACTTTCTGCGATAATTATCTTGAATTGGTTAAGGATAGGCTGTACAACCACGAAACCCGTGGAAAAGAAGCAAAACTGTCTGCGCAATATGGGCTGTACCATTCACTTTTAACGATAATAAAATTAATGGCGCCGATAATGCCTTTCATAACGGAAGAATTATATCAGTTATATTTCAAAAATCATGAGAAAACCAAAAGTGTCCATCTGACAAAATGGCCAGATTTAAATTTGATTGACGAGCACGCAGAGCACGTTGGGGATTTTGTTGTTGCTGTCGTTGAATTCGTAAGAAAGGAAAAAACATCAAAACAGCTTTCATTAAAAGCTCCGGTTAAAAAATTAACTGTTAAATCGAAAGTTGAAGAAAAAGATTTTGATTCAGTTGAAGCTGAAATAAAGGCAGCAACATCATCAGAGCAAATTATTTTCGAGCCGACAAGGGGAAAATCAACCGAAAAGGATTTGGAGATTGAGCTGGAATTCTGATTATGGCCAATGAAAAAAACAGGAAAGTTGAGTTGATTGCGCCGGCCGGCTCATGGGAATGCCTACACGCGGCGATTAAGGCGGGCGCTGATTCTGTTTATTTTGGCATTGAAGAGATGAACATGCGCGCGAGGTCTGCGCAAAATTTTTCTTTGGGAGAACTGAAAAAAATAGCATCTTTGTGCCGCAAGAACAATATAAAATGCTATCTTGCTTTGAATATCCTTCTTTACGACAAAGACATTGGCAGGATGAAAAAAATCTGCGATGCATCAAAAAAAGCGGGAATAGATGCAGTCATTG
The DNA here is from genome assembly GCA_038046185.1 of Nanobdellota archaeon. Classification (GTDB taxonomy): domain Archaea; phylum Nanobdellota; class Nanobdellia; order Woesearchaeales; family GW2011-AR4. The sequence goes on along the minus strand of JBBSWR010000188.1, from coordinate 18,331 downwards.
CAACCGACATAACTGCAATTGAATATGCAAGGTCAATCGGACTAAATGTCCACATCAGCACCCAGGCAAATGTTTCAAATTTTGAAGCTGTTAAGTTTTATTCAAGATATTCTGATATGGTTGTTCTTGCAAGAGAGCTGAGCCTGGATGAGATAACTTCAATAATTAAAAGAATTGAAAAAGAGAAAGTGAAAGGGCCAGGCGGCGAGCTGGTTAAGGTTGAAATTTTTGCGCATGGGGCGCTGTGCGTGTCAATCGCAGGCAAATGCTGCATGAGCCTCAGCACATACAATCATTCTGCCAACAGGGGAGACTGCCTGCAGCCGTGCAGGCGCTCTTACAGGGTTATTGACGAGGAAACGGGCAATGAGCTTGTCCTAGATAACAAATTCGTAATGTCTCCAAAAGACCTGTGCACGATAGGATTTATCGGTAAAATTTTGGATTCCGGCGTTAAAGCCCTGAAAATTGAAGGGCGCGGAAGAAGCGAGGACTACGTGTACGCTGTTGTCAAAGCTTACAGGGAAGCAATTAACTCTTATTACACAGGAGACTACAGTAAAGAAAAAGTAAATGAATGGATTAAAAAGATTGAGTCTGTTTTCAACAGGGGATTCTGGCACGGCGGATATTACTTGGGAAACAGGCTCGGGGAATGGTCAGGAACGTTCGGCTCAAAAGCAACAAAGAAAAAAGAATTTGCCGGGTTGGTGCAAAATTATTATCCTAAGAAAAGTGTCGCTTCCGTCCTGATACAGTCAAGCGGCATAAAATGCAGTGATGAACTTGCGATTACAGGACCAACAACGGGCATTGTAAATTTTTCTGTTAATGAAATGTATGTTAATGACAGGAAACTGGAAAAATCATTAAAAGGAGATTTAATCACGATAAAAGTTCCGGAAAAAGTCCGGAAGAACGACAAGGTTTATGTTTTAGTTGGAAGCAAAAAATAATTTCAAATCTTTATCTTCCGCTGTACCCATCCGAAGCCATTCCTATACCCTTTTCCATCTAACTCCTTCTTTAGTATCTTCAAGAATAATTCTTTTTTCTTTCAATTCATTTCTTATTTCATCAGCTCTTTTAAAATTTTTTTCCTTCCTTGCCTTTTCCCTTTCATCAATCAATTTTTTTAACTCAGGGCTTAATTTTTCTTCCTTCCCCTGAAGAACTCCAAGAATTTTATCAAAATCATTCATTAAATTAATAATCTCCGCTGCATTATTTTTTCCGATTTTGTTTTCCATCATTAATGTGTTGATTTCCTTGACAAAATCAAAAACAACAGCCAAAGCGCCTGAAATATTTAAATCATCATTCATTGCTTTATCAAAACTTTTTTTTGTTTTGTCAATCAATTTTTTTATATTTTTATTTTCATCATCATTTGTGATTTCTTTTAATTTAATCATTAAATCATTTAACCTCTGCACTGCGTTTTCAGAAGCCTTGACTGCCTCTTCCGTAAAATTTAATTGAACTCTGTAATTTGCCGATAGAAGAAGGTACCTTATAGCAATAGGATTGTGCCCTTTGCTTAATAAATCACGAAGAGTGAAAAAGTTTCCTAGGGATTTTGACATTTTTTTCCCGTCAACCAGCAAATGCTCGTTGTGGAACCAGTAATTCACAAATTTTTCTCCGGAAAAAGCCTCGCTTTGCGCAATTTCATTTTCGTGATGCGGAAATACCAAATCAATTCCCCCGGCATGAATGTCAAAATGCTCGCCGAGATATTTCATAGACATCGCAGAGCATTCAATGTGCCATCCTGGCCTTCCGTTTCCTATTTCAGTTTTCCACACAACTGGGCCATCTTCTTTGTCATAAGCTTTCCATAAAGCAAAATCTTTGGCTTCACCTTTTTCATAAGAATCCTGCTTGACGCGGGCGCCTTCTTTTAAATCCTCGACTTTGGTATGCGATAATTTGCCATAGCCTTTAAATTTTGAAATGTCATAATAAATGCTTCCGTCCTCGCTTTTGTAGGCAATTTTTTTGTCAAGAAGCTTTTTTATTATTTTTACCATTTCGTCAATATTGTCTGTTGCCCTTGTAAATTTATCAGCTTTGTCAATGTTCAGGCTTTCCAAATCTTCAAAGAACGCTTTTTCATACCGGGCAGTATACTCTTTCAGAGAAATTCCTTCGCTGTTTGCGCCTTTGATTGTCTTGTCATCCACATCTGTAATGTTCATTATGTGGTTCACTTTGTAACCTGAATAATTCAGGTATCTCTTCAGAACATCACTGCACATGTAAGCGCGAAAATTTCCAATGTGTGCATAATTATAGACCGTAGGGCCGCAGCTGTAGAATTTTATTATTTTGTCTTTTATGGGTTTAATTAATTCTTTCTTTCTTGTTAAAGTATTATACAGCTTTAATGCCATATTAAAAATAAAAAATTTAATCTATTTAATTGTTTTTGTTTGGGCTTAGCGCTGATAAGGTGTTACGGATTTTATTTCTCTATGCAAGCCATATTTTGAAGTAATTATCCCATTGGTTTCCACTAGATAATCTTGATTATCCTGCCTTATGACCTGTTTTCCCGGCTCATCTGAAGCACGGGTTACAATGTCAAGATATATATCAGCAGGCAATCCCATCTCAAAAGACTGCCGCATCCATAACTCCTTCTGAATTGCTTTTCCTTTAAGATACGCATAATTATCATCTACTTTTAATTCATTTGATCTTCTTTGAGATTCTATTAACAACTTATGCTCAAGCCTTTGCGTCGCTGTTTTGCTTATCGCACTTGGATTTTCGCACATAGTTTATTCCCTCCATTAATTTTTTATTTTAGACTATTAGTAAACAAATTAAAAAAGAGCGAGGGGCCGGATTCGAACCGGCGAATAAGCGGGAATTACGCAACATTTCATCGCTAAACAATCAGCTCATATGGCTGCTTTGCAGCCGCTCCCCTTAGGCCGCTTGGGCACCCTCGCACCTAAATAAAACAATGAGAATTCTCTAGCAACAACAAGAGCATCTATAAAAATCTTGCCTAATCATAAGAGTATGAAAATTATAAATCCTATTTAAATGTTTACATCCATCCCAGCATAATAATCTTATTTATCCATGCCAGTGGGACTATAAGCAGCTCAAACAAACTCTTCCTGCTATTTTCCATCACACTTGTATTTTCCTTGTGCATTCTTGCCCTTTCTTACTTAAATTCAGATTCTTCGTTGCGGTTGTTGAAATCTACAGACATTAAGCTGTCTAAGAATTTTCTTTCACCGTCCGCAGAACTGAGTTTGGTCTTTTGTTCCAATTTTAACACCTCCGATCGTTTTAGAAAAAAAGTATCGTTAAAATTGGCAATTAACACATAAACACTGTAACCAGTGTCTTGTGGATAGGCCTAATCAGATTCAGAACACTATAACCCATCCATGTATTACTTGCCATTACACAAACAAAGTAGTGCGGCTTATATTTAAACTTTTCTTTTTAGTAGAATTATTAATAAATTCCGTCGTCATTTACTGCGTGCTGTTCTGCTGCTGATTGATATTGTAAAGCTGCCTTAGGTATTCACATGACTGCCTTTGTGCTTGGTTTACTATCTTGCCGCATACTGAATAGTCATGATTGTCGAGCACAAAAGTCATGTAGCACGCGTCTTTCAGCCCGTCATTAGCTATCTCCGCGCACAATGTATTGTCATTTGTTAATTTTGCCACAGTTGAATAGCACTGATTTTTTATGTCTGCATTTCCAATCTTCACGCAATAGTTTTTGTTTTTTTGCACTTCTCCGATATTCCCTATGCACGTGTCTTTTAGATTAGGAACTTCAATATTACTGCACTGCGTCAGCGCCTTTTCGGGATAAGATTTTGCAAGCTCTTTTATATCATCAATAGTTTGTGGGTTTGGAATCTCAGCTTGCTGAGTGCAATCTGCATTGCAATTTCCCTGCTCGCCATTTTCGCAGATACTATTGCCGCAGCATGGGATTATCGGCATGTTTGCGCATTTTCCGTTTTCAACTGCGTCTGCGGTGCAGGCATTACTGTCGTCGCAGTTTAGCTGCTGGCTTTGATTCTCGCACGGCTTGCAGGCTCCTCCGCAGTCAATTGTGTCTTCATTCTGGTTCTTGATTCCGTCGGAGCAGCTTTCCCTGCTTGCAGTCGGAAGAATTTTTATTGGTAGTTTTGCAAAAGCTTTCTGGTTGCTGTATTCGGCAGTAACTCTCAGCAGGTAATCTCCTGGCTTGGCGTCATTTGGGATTTTAAGCCTCGTTTGCGTCGAGCTTGAAGTCTCAATTGCAATAGTTTCAGTATTTTGGGATACCACCTTGAAAGTGGATGAATCAATTATCTCTTCTGTAACAATCGCATCATACCGTTTTGACGAGCCCAGATTTGACATTTCTTTTATGAACACCACATTGTCGCCGGGCTGAACTTCTACTTTGACCGGCTCCAGCTTCAAATCAAGCAATTGCGCCGGAGCTTTTGATGAGCTAAAATAAAAAAATGCCGCCGTTCCAACAAGAGAAGCAACTACAAAAATAATCACCAAAACTGTCGTCTTTGATAAATGCACTTCATGCCTTACTGTTGGGTTGTAAATTGAGTTTACAGCTTCATCAATTTCCTCATTGCTGTAGCCGTATTTGAGCATTGTATCTTTGATTGCAGAAATATTGTATCCCTTTTGCAAAAGCCCCCTTATATAATTCACCACTTTTTGCCTGGCCATCAAGAATCTTAGTTTATCAAATGTATTTAAAGATTGTTAATTTAGAAATTATAAATTTGTTTGAAAGAATTATCTTAGCTTCCTAATCTTATCCAGTTCCGCACCCGTTACAAGTGGCTCAAAACCTGCTCCTCTATAATTAAAATAAGCTACATATCTATCACGCGGATTCGTTAGGATACAGCCATATACTTTCTCATTTGGGTATGTAGGCTTGTCGGGGTTACTTTCACTAACAACAGCTTCTAGCCCACCATCCGGGAAAAAATGAACTTGATTCTGAATAGGAGCAATGGGCGGTAAAGGATCATAACCAGTTACCTTTTCGATAGTAACACAACCAGTTCTTTGCAGAAAAATTGCCCGTTTATGAGCATCCTTAAAATCCCCTACTCGCATGAACATAAAAACAACCCCATTTTGCATGAACTTTTTAGTAACTATAAAAATGTTTTGGTTGATGATTATTTTTTTCTGTAATCTGTTAGTTATATTAAAATTTCAATTCAAAAATCATTAACTTTATATTTTATCCTTTATTTATCCATCTTTTAGCATAAATAAAGTATACACTATCTATTATTTTTCATCAAATATCCTTTATTTATCCTTAGTTTAGCATAAACTAATTTTTGATACAATACAAATCTTTATATATTAGTACTGAAAGTAGCATACCTAAAGTATATATCAGGGTAAAAATGAGTATACAAATTAGGATTACAGTATCCAAAGAAATAAACGATCTTCTAGAAAGAGTCTCTAAAAAGCTTGGCAAGAAAAAATCCATGCTTGCCCGTGAATTAATGGAGCAGAAATTATACGATCTTGATTTGATACAGAAAGAGCTGCAGAATATGGACAGTGAAAAATGATGCGGAAAAATAAAAAATCCCAGGTTACTATCTTTATAATAATTGGAATACTTTTGATTTCGGCTGCAGGATTTTATTTCTATGCCCAAACTATAAAGAAGCCCATTGAGCCGGAAGTGAATCTTGTGCAGCAGCAGGTGCCGGTTGCTTTTGACCCTGTAAAGCAATATGCAAATGACTGCATTTATTCTGTTGCTTCCGACGGCATTAGGCTTATCGGAAAATATGGCGGCTATGTCAGCCTGACGAACAAAACTTTAAACAAGGCATCATTTACAATAACACAAAATCCGACAGAAAGCGACGCCGTCGCCTTTACAAAAAATTCTGAACTTGAAATTCCGTACTGGTGGTATTTAAAATCATCAAACACCTGCAACGGCAACTGCCAGTTCTCCACGAAAAGGCCTGACTTGAGGCAGTCAGATAATTCAATAGAAAAACAGCTTGAAAGATATGTGGATTTGGAATTAAAAAGCTGCCTGAACAATTTTAAGCCGTTTGAAGAGCAGGGCTACAAAATAACTGAAGGAGGCAGGGTAAAATCGGATGTAACAATTGCTTCGAATGATCTTCTTGTTTCCGTTGATTATCCCCTGACGGTTGAAAAAGAAAGTTTCAAGGCCGACCTGAACCAGTTTTTTGTCAGGGTTCCGGTCAATCTGGAAAGAATGTATAACCTTGCAAGCACCATAACTAACTTTGAGATGAAGCATTATTATCTTGAAAAGCATATTCTTAATTCAATAGTTGCGTTCTCGGGAGTCGACAAGGATAAGCTGCCTCCGATGTCAGATTTGCAGTTTAAGTTTGGAAGCTCAGTCAGCTGGCAGAAAACTGACGTGAAAAATAAGGTTGTTCAGCTTCTTGATTCATACATACCTTTATTCCAGGTTGACGGCACTGCAAACTTTGAGAGAAATATTTTTGACAGCGAGCTTCAGCAGAGGCTGTATGATTCAACTTTAATTCCAGTAGCGAACAATTCTTATGGTGATCTTGCAGCATACTTCACTTATCTTGATTTCTGGCCGGTATATTTCAATTTAAACTGCAAAGGCGAAAGATGCTCTCCAAGCTCCGCAAACAGCATCATACCGCTTGCAACTTTTGGAATACAGAATTATCAATTTTCCTATGACCTGTCCTATCCTGTTTTGGTGGAACTTCAGGACCCGACGGCATTCAGCGGCCAGGGGTATAATTTTGAATTTTTCCTTGAAGGCAATATAAGAAATAACAATCACATGGGCGGAAATTTTTCAATTCTAGAAATCGCGTCCGGCTCGGAAAGGTCGCAGCTTTGTGATGTAAGGACAAGCGGCAATGTTACAGTCAATGTCATAGACGCTGTTACAAAAAAGCCGATTGATGATGCGCAGATATTCTACACTCTTCTTGATGAAAGCTGTTTTATCAGCTCTACTGCAAAAGGAACCGCATCCAGCCAGTTCCCTATAGGCGCTGGCGGTGTTGTGAATGTTGTGAAAGACGGATACCTTGGCAGGGCAACAGAATTTGATGCAAGCCTTGATTCGGCAGGCACAATTAATGTTGAGCTCCAGCCGGTTTCAATGAAGAAATTTGTTGTAAAAAAGAAGAATGTCGTCAAAACCGCAGCCGGATGGGTATTTCAGGATAATGCCCTAGATTTGAATGATAAAGAATCTGCTGTAATATCTTTAACAAGAATTGGAGATGAAACTGAGCTCGAATTCTCCACAGCGTCAGTTTTCGACAATACCCAAAAAGGCTCTGCAGAAATTGAATTGGCTCCGGGAAAATATTCTGCCGACATAACTCTCCTTGCTAACGAAAGAATAGTGATTCCTGCAAAGGGAGATTACCCTAAAGTTGACTTTGGAGAAGGCTCGACTCCCGGCGAGGAAAGATTTTCATCGGGCGGCTTAAAGCTTAATATCACAATTACTCCGGAGGACATGCAGAAATCTTCTGTTGTGTTTTATGTTGTTAATGTTGACATAGCAGGAATTCCGGAAGTCAGCAGAGTAATTGAGGATTTGGAACAGCTTACCAAGGTTGAGGAATACTCAGCAACATACAAGTCAAGCTTGCAGCCTATATTTGAATAAAATGAACTCAATAAAAGTTTCATTGGTTAATTGCGGATTCAGCGAAATTGTTGATATAAAGCAATACTCAAAGAAGCCTACAACTAAAATTACAATGAGAAAATATGATGCAATGAGATACTTAAAAATTCCAAAAGAGGAAAACAGATATGAGTGAAAAAAAATACTTGCAGTTTATTGCAGAATTTTTGATAATGCTGGTTGTTACTATACCATTCTACACAACCAGCGTCTATGCCGGTATTAATTCTGTATCTGTAAAGGGAAGCTCAGGAATTGAAAATCTCGTCAAGACAAGAGATAATCTCAATTTTGATGTAACAGTTTCCCTTGTTCAAAATACAACCATAGCAAACAGGCAGGTTGTATTGGGCTCCAACCTGTCTTTTGACAGGTGTGCTGCAGGCCTGGATAATTCCACACACTGCACTCTGAAATTTCCAAGCAGCGGTGATTTCACATTCAGCTATAACACCTTCCCATACACGATACACCTTTACAAAAGCAACGGGGCGCTTGACGAATCAAAGTCAGGAGCCGTTTTAGTAGACAGAAAAGCGCCGCAGTTGCAGGTGAGTGTTCCAAGAGCCCTGTTTTCAGGCCGCGATAACATAACAATAAATTATGATGCAACGGATTCAGCGTGCGATGATGCCCAATGCGCTGGCCAATGCTCCGGGATCAAGAAGATTGATTTCAGCGCAACTAATGGATCCTTTAGGCAGTCTGTGGATGTTCAGGCGAACGATACGAGCTGCCAGCTTGCGTCCAGCATAGGCATACCGGCAACAACATTCAGCGACGGAGCGGTTACACTCTTAGCAGTGGCTGTTGATAAATTTGACCAGTCATCAGGCAATGCTTCAGTCAGCTTCAGTGTTGACAATACTCCTCCAACAATTTTGGCAAGTTCATTTACTATTGCGAGAAGAGGAGTTGCTTTAACATCCTACTCCCATCATAATATCCCGGTGGATGTACTGATAAACATTTCAGCTTCTGATTTAAATCCAAGTTCAGTAACTGCAGATTTATCTTCTTTAAACCCCTTGGCAGGCTTGGAAAATGCAAGAGCTTCCTGCACTTCTGTTACCGGGCTGATCCGCACCTGTAAATGGCAAATAACAATGAACCCGCCCAATTCTTCAGCCGGAAACTCAATAACAGTTACCGCTTTTGATTTAGCTGGTAATAATGCAACTTCAACTTTTACAAAAGCGCTAACTCTCGATGATCAGGGGCCTTCAGTTACGTCAATTGCAACCGGAATTGTGCTTGACGGAAAGAATTACGCAAGGGCATCCGGCAATACTGTAACGGCGATTCTCAGTGATGCTACCGGGGTTGAAAAAGAGAGTGTGTTTTTGCACGTTGGAAGTGCAAGAATTCCTGCAACAAGCTGCGCCAAAGATTCCAGCTGGAAATGTATATGGGAAAATGTAAATTTTGTTTCATCAATTAATGTTTCAATAACTTCCGACACAACAGATATTCTTCTCAACCCTGTAACCAGTCCAAAGTCAGAATCAGTTATTGTAGACATAACTGCTCCTGTATTGACTAACATCAACGTAACTCCGCAGGGAAGCCTAAGCGATTTTAATGTTGATATTTTTAAAATTGAAGACAAAATAGCGGTTGTTGCAAATATCACAGAGACTAATCCACTAGCTGCAACTGCTGATTTTTCAAGTTTTATTACGGGCGCTTCAAAAGTTGCCGGTTCATGCACAGTTCCTGACGCAAGCCAGCCATCTAAAAAACAATGCACTTGGCTTACAGACCCAGTTGATATTTCGGCAGATAATTCAATCAAATTCAATTTCAGCGACCCTGTGAATAATGAATTAATTTATCCTTTTCCTCTGAAAACACTTGAGCTGGATACAACAAATCCTCCAAATTTCTGGAGAAGCACTGTTTCATGCTCGCCAAGATCCGTTGACAGGCAGCTTGGCACTTTCATAAACCAAAGAGTGTATTGTCAGGTAGTCATGGTTCCGAACATGACATCACCAACAATAATTCCGCTTGCAGTAAGCTCAGCAGCCTGCGTGAGCAAATCTGCGCTTGTGGACAGTTATGGGACGATAAGCACCGGCTCTGCAAGCACGACACCGTTAATAAAAATCACATTGAAGAAGGATGAGCTGAAAGTAGATGAGATAAACGTAACCTGCGGATTTAACATCGTTTCAAAAGTTGGCGAAAGGGTCACAAAAAATCCTGAGATTGAAATTACAAACGTTACAATCAGGCTTTACAATCTTCCTCTTGGAGAGATGAGCGATGAAGTCCAGAAAAAGATTGATGATGCAAAGGATGATGCCAAAGGAATTTCTAAAGTAATCGGCTCGCTGAACACTATAATAGGTTATGCAAAGAAAATCTGCCAGATGTTTGGAGTAATATACACTACAGTTTCTATTTATTATATCATAACTGCAAAAACTAAAGCAGTTGCTGAAACTTGCTTTTATTCTGGATTGGGTACTATTACATGTTACCCAGTAATGCAGGCTGTAAGTACTGCTTCGTGTTTGGGCCAGCAGGGCTCTGAAGGTGCCGCAGATAAAGGATGGGTTACTACAGGTGGCCCATTCTGTAAATTTGTCAATTGCCAGTGGGCCCCAGGTGTTTTGGGGAAGTGGCAGAAATTCATGACTGAAAAGGTGGACAGCCTTCCTGGAGCAAAATATCTTCCTGGTGCAAGCAGCAAAGGCAAGCCTGGTCAAGAATCTATGCCCGGTGACGGACTGAAAGGGGGCTTATCGAGCTATATGGATATGAACAATAATCTTATTGTTGCCGCAGCTTTCGGATGTATTCCAGGAATTATAACCGGACTTGATAAATTCAGGCAGGTCAGGTGCCTGTATGCAGACTGTTTGATAAACGCAGTTGGAAAAGATGGATTGCCTTTACAGGCGTGCGAAGATCAAAAATCATATGCTTACTGCAAATATGTGACTGGGGAATTATTTGCAATCTTACCCTACACTGCAGTTTTTGATTATATGACTGGAATTGTGAAAAATGCTTTATCAAACCCGTTTGCAGCAGCAGGCATTGCTGTTGGTGCTGTATGCTATTTTACCTGCCCCCAGCCACCTCCAGGAGCTTCGGCAGGGTATATTCTATGCGCTGGATTCAGAGTCCTTTCAAAAGCTGGTGAAGTCTTCCAGAATGTCAAGGGTTTGGTCAATGAAGGATTCAAAGCTCCGCAGGATTACTGCTCAAGATTAGATTTAGGAGATGAAACTAACTCAACAGCAGCTGCATAAAATGAAAAATAAAATATTCAGGCAAAAAATCGCAAAATGAAAAGGGTATTATTAGACACTAACATATACGGGTTAATTGTAAAAGATAACGATAGGGCTAAAATTAGAAATAAAATAGAAAAAGAAAGGGCTGTGGTAGTGTATGGCCTGCCCTTGATTAGAAGAGAACTGAGGAGTACCCCAAAAAATATTAGAATTGACGGAATAAATTTAAGAAATGATTTGCTGGTACTTTATGACAAACTCACTGAAAATCATCTGTTAAAATTTTTGAACGAGGCGGAAGAATTGGCAGAATCCTATTTTTATATTTATAAGGAAATAGGCGGCTTTGCCTCAAGAGACGAAATCGTAAAAGATTTTTGTATTATAGCATACGCTTCATTAAATTTGCTGGATATAGTAGTTTCGGATGACAGCAGAACCATGTTTTCAGAAAAAGCCACCAAATCTTACAGCATTGCGAATCAAATCAAAAAAATAAGATTACCGAGGTTTGTGAACTATGAAGAATTTAAAAGAGAACTTAAGTTGTAAGCCTAATGAACTCGTTGACTGCCTTGACATAGTTAGGGTCTTTCATGTGCTCTTCAATTTCCTCCCAAATGTCCTTTTTTTTGGATTTTTTGGTCTTCATAATCACCGTTTGGCAAAACCTAATATATAAACCTTTCGCACAAAAATGAATAAAAAAATGATGAATAATAAAATCGCAAAAGGAATTGTTAGCCTGACAATTATTGTAGTGCTATTACTATCCGTATTAGCCGGCAGCTTTTATTACCAAAACAATATAACAGCAAATGCTGTAAAAGAAGTTTCAGCAGATTTTGATAAAGGCATTTCAATAAAAGAAATAGATGCTAAGAATTTAAATCAATTAAACGAAGGATGGTACAAAACAATAAATGGGAATTTATTTTATCTTGAAAGATTTGACAAGCCAGTTTACTTGTATGCAAGAATAGATAATCCAGAATATAAAAATGAAATATTCTCAGTGGATGCCGATGGAAATCTTGAGTTTTTCGGAAATAACAGTTTGAATAACGGAAATAATAAACTAAAATCAACTTATAGCAATCGGATAAGCGGGAATGTGGTTGGGATGGAAAGCGTGAGCGGGATGCAGAGTGCCCCATCCCCAACAGAAGCTAAGAAAAACCAGAATTTACAGGCTCTAGGACTTACTGATAAAAATATTAACAAAGACGGGACTTATACTCTTCCAAACCTTAACGGAAAATTCATCGTGAATAATGATGGTAGCATTTATTTTGCCCCAAATACTGGAGCAGTAAGCCCGCCTCAAACATTTGATAGTGGCAAATTTTATTATGCTTATGATAACTCAGCTGCTGGACAAAAGGCTGGACAGTCCGTTCCAGTAAACTTGCAGCCATTAAGTGAAAAAACAAAAAATGATAATATAGCAGCACTCGATTTGACAAGAAATACAGATGGAACATACAAAAATGTGAAATATCCTGGGAGTTATACTATAAAAGATGATGGATCTATTTTCTATTCTGGGGACAAAAATAATCCTCCAGAAACATACGTAAACGGAAATTGGTATAAAATAGGTGGTACTTTAATACCTTTAACCGCTAGACCTCTGAATTTAGGAGGTCAATATGTAATGCCTAGCCCACCACCATCTGCTGATTTTAGTGAGCTTTTACCGCAACCGGTCACGCCAATAAATGTGCCTCAATTTACTGCCGCCATTTCATCATACGGCACAGAAATTCAAGCTGCGTACAACAAATATCCCCCGCTTAGGAATTATCCAGGGATTATAGAGCAGATAATAGCTGCAGAATCAGGCGGAAGCAATTCGGCATCCGGAGATGGGGGAAAATCAGTAGGCTTAATGCAAATCAATACGGCCGATTCAGCAAGCAGGAAAGGGTATACAGTCGAACAATTAAATGATCCGGCAAACAACATTGATGCAGGAGCACAAAAGATATTGGAAATAATTAGTGATAAAAACTTCAAGGGATCCAGAGAACAGATCATTTTTGGCTATAACCAAAAAAACGTTCCTTCTATTGAAGCAATAAATTCGAAGGATCCTGATAAAATCTATCCAAACATTGATTCTACAACTGCACAAAATCTTTATGATACGAGGAGTCAGGCCGCGCAGCTTACACAATTGACCAACTTAAAGCCCTATACAGCTCTTCTAAACGGCCAATTGGTGCAAATTGGTGTGTATGCCAGTCAGCAAGACGCTTTAAATGCAGTAAAAGGAATACAGGGAATAACCCAAGTTCAAGCCCAGACGGCGGCCGTACAAGGGACATACAACTACAATATTTTTGATTCTAGCAATCAGTTCATAGGAACCGTAACAGCAAATGATATTGGAGGCGCAACTAGCGCCGGCCAAATGCTTGCAAGATTGAAAAATAAGGAGTTTGGATCAGCTGAACAGCCGAAATTCCAAATGTCCAATTCCATTACCGGAGTGGATATGACCATACCGGCAAACAGCGAAAGTGAGGCAAGAGATATATACAAACAGCAATTTGGAGTTTATCCGGATTCAACAAAGAAACTAATGCCTGGCTCAACAGGCACTGCAATAAATTATAATTTGGTTGATAAAACCGGGCAGAAAATTATTACCATAACTTCCAATTCGGAAGAAGAAGCACAAGCTCTGCTTAAGAATTACCAATCTTATGATAAATACAAAGATGCCGGGCTTAAGCTTGAGAAAGTTCCGACACTTGCTGATTTAAGAAAAGATAATCCAGGAGTTCCCGATAATATACTTCAATTGCAATTGCAAAATCTTCTGAGCACCGGTCCTGCTGCACAACAGAATGAGTTGAAAGCCCCTGCATATTATGCGGTTAAGAAAGATGGCAAGGAAATTGGATGGTATGTCAATGGAGTTCCATACAATAACAAAGCAGACGCAGAAGCCGCTTTCAGGAAAGCGAATTCTGATTATGAAACGGCAGCTCAAGCAAGATATGCAAATGATCCAAAAATACTGCAGGGCAGAACAGTACTTAACGAAAAGACTCCAGACAATCAATTAATATCTCATGACACAAATGGAGTCTATATATTTGTTCCTACTTTAGATGACCAGAAAGTTGCCAATGGAGGAAGATGGGTGCCGATTGCAAGTCCAACTTACCAAAGGCAAACAACAATCGGCCAAGGGGCTAACGCAGTTACTATAACCGAAAATGTTGATGTGAAAACAAGAAAAATTGTGGGAGGTTCTTTTGAACAGGGAAATCAAATAATCAGCCTGGACACAGCCACGATAAACCAAATGAAAAATGGAGCGGTAAATCCAAGAATAATTTCCTCAGAAAAAGGTAAGGACCAGGTATTTGAATTTACCAATCCTCAAACAGGATTGATCTCCCACATAACCACTAATCCGTCCACGGGCTACAGGGAAGAGCAAACAATCAGAAATACTTATTTTGATGACAATGGAAAGCCATTAAGTAATTCTCAAGTCCAGCAGCGACTTAAGGACAAAAGTTTGCCTCCCCCAGTTAGAGAAACACTACAATCTAAATCAACAGAAAACGGCCAGACTTATATTACTAACTTTAATTACAGAACAGAAAAAATAGACGGACAAAATGTAAGAGTTGCAGATGGCGTGCAAGTTGACCAAACTACAGGAAAAATGGTAGGATTTGTTTACAGCGAATTGGATCAGTATGGCAGTTCAAGAAGATTAACTTTCGATAGCGATGGTAAAATAATAAAAAGGGAACTTGTTGGTCTGGACGGGCGAGTTATAGTTGGTCAAGATAGAACATTTGCTGATCTTGACAATAGAGGAAACACTGCCAGAAGTCAAGAAAAGTCAAGAGAATTCTTCGAAGCTGTCCAGTATATCTTCACAGAATTCAGAGGCCTTGGATATATTCCATCATTGTTTGGTTTTGATGATGATAAATTAATAGAGTGGAGAAACGGAGTTGACAAAGTATTCTCAACTTTATATCTTGGAACAGAATACTGGTCAAGCAAGATTTGCACTGCAACAGCCGGATTGGCAAATGAAAACGAAGGCATAGCTTACGCCGAAACTCCTCAGGGAATGGCGCAAATTGGAGCGCACATAGAAGCAACGAGAACCCAGCCGATAGTTACAGAAAATGGAACAAGTTACATTTACAAGATTACTTTCCAGGTAAGGAACGGAGATTATGAAAAAGACGAGAGGGCGCCGGAAAACATGTCAATAAATGTTTTTATTATTCCAAATGGCCAGGGTATTAGCAGCGGAATCCAAATTTTCAAACAGGATGTCCACATAGGAAGAGGATCATCCTTTGGAAGATTCGGAACGAATGCAATTGTGCAGGAAAGTACAAATCTTTATGATAAAATCTGCATCAAGTTTGATAAAATTCCTTTAAAATGGAAAATAAAAGACAATACCTTATGCAACAAAATTGAAGACAACACCTATTCCCAGCCGACAGCATTGCAGCAGAGAAACGCAGCCCGGCAGGGAACTAACACAGACATGAATAATTGGTAAGAAGAAAGTTTTATATAGAGAACTTTGAATAAATCATTAAGTTTATATATATCATTCAAAGTTCTCTAAGAGAATTTTGAGAAAATTAATAAATATCAAAATTCTCTATACAAATTAAACATTGGTGCCCATATGCAAAAGAAAGTCAGAAACTTCACGGTATTATTGGAACAAGATGAAGATGGAATCTATGTGGCAAAGGTTCCGGATATTCCCGGCTGTTATACACAGGGCAAAACTGTGCAGCAGGCAATGGAAAGAATTAAAGAGGCAATACAGGTTTGCTTAGAAGCTGATGAAGAGCAGCACCAGCAAATGAAATTCATTGGGTTGCAGCAGGTTGAGGTTAATTTATGAATGGCTAAGCTCGTACTTATTTCTGGCAGGAAATTATGCAAACTGGTGGAAAAACTGGGCTTTGAGAAAATACACCACATTGGAAGCCACGCAAGATACAGGCATCCCGACGGAAGATTGACTGTTGTGCCTGTACATGGAGATGAGGAACTCGGCAAAGGGCTATTGAATGAAATTCTAAAACAAATAAAATTGGATAGGGAAGAATATGATAAGTTAAGAAGAAAAGTTTAACTAAAATGAAAAAAGATAAAATTGGATTTATCGAGTGGAACAATAATATTCTTGTAAATTCTTTCAGAAAAATAGATCTTAATATTTTGTGGATAATACTTCTCGATTCAGTTTTTTATCTCACGGCGGCAGGCTCATTTTTCCTGTGGGATAAATTCATGAAGGCAAAGGCGGCTGCAATTAATTTACCGGCAGATCCAAATGAGATTGTAAACGCGCTAACCGCCTTAGGCCCGGAGAAAGCGCAGCAGCTTGCTTCTGAAGTAAAATCTTATTTTTTTCTGCTGCTCTTTTCATTCATAGCCGTTGTAATTCTTGTAATCTTTTTGGCAGGCATATTCAAAAGTGTAATATGGGCAAAAACAGCGAAAACAAAAATATCCTTAAAATTTATGTCGGGCTTTTTGCTTCTTAATGTGATCTGGACGGGTTTCTGGGCAATTATAATCTTTTTAATATCTTATACTATAAATCCGGGATCAGTTCCGACATTTTTCCTCATAGCATTCATAGTTGCAATATACTTTACAAACATCTTATACCCCCTCTTTATGCGAAAACAAAAGTTGAATTCATTAGGCTCTGCAATTAAACTTGGAATCGCAAGGATCCATCTTTTTGTTCTGCCAAACCTGATAATCTTCCTGATATTGGTTGTTTTGACTTGGGCTGCGAGCAAGATTGTCTTTAGCTATTCTCTTTTTGTGACAGTGTTTATACTGATAGTTTTTGCGGCTTTGGTAAGGTATTATGTTTCTGAATTAACTGCAGAAGCCGAAATGCGCTGAAAACGAAAACTTTATATAGTCTATATATGATTTATATATTAATATACCTTTTTCAACACTAAATATATATAAGATAGAGACGTTTCATATATTAAAAATGTTTTGAACATTTTTAAAATGCTCAAAAACCAAATACATAAATTAAAAAAATAAAAAACCACTAGTTGTGTGGTTTTTGACATATGCCATGAAGTACATCAAAAAGCTGATAAGAACCAGCGGCGGATTGGTTGTTAGGGTTCCTTCTGATATTGTTAAAATCCTTAACTTAACTGAAAAAGATTATGTTGAAATGGATTTGACAAAACTCGATGTGAAAGCCCTAAATAAAAAATCAAGTGCAAAATAAAAAAAATGAAGATTACAATTAAAGTGTAATAACCAAACTTATATTAAGCCAGAAAATGGCATGACTGAAATCAAAAATAATTTTATTGTACGCTTAAAATGAAAAAAAGAGGTGATTTTGGAGGCAAAAGGGCGCAGGTATCTATATTCCTGTTAGCTGCAGTCATAATACTAATTTTAGGCATGATATACTTCTTTTACCAAAGGCAAAGCTCCCAAAAGGCAGAATATGTCCAGCCGGAACTGATGCCGCTGAAAGCCTATGTTGAAGGCTGCCTGAAGCAAATAACGGATGACGGCTTGGAAACAATTGGGCTGACAGGAGGATATATAGAAATCCCAGATTCAGTTTCAGGCAATCCAAAATCGTATCTTGCAGCATATCCGTCGTCCCATTTTAAAATTCCATACTGGTGGTACGGCGGAATAGAAGCCGTTCCAACCGAGGATTTCATAAAAGATGAGTTAAAGGTCTACATTAAAAGGGAATTGGGCGGCTGCATAAAAAATTTTGAGCCGTTTGAATCAAGATTCACAATCTACAAGCCAAAAGAGCCGATAATAGATGTTCAGTTCAATGATGCAGATACTTCAGTTTCAATGAAATATCCTCTGGAAATTACAGGCAAGGGCAGCGATTTTAAGGCCAGCATAGAAACTTTTCAGTACGGCTCATCTGTGAGATTCAAGAAAGTCTATGAGCTCGCGAAAACTATAATGGACCGCGAAAACAAAGATTATTTCCTCGAGAAAAAAACAATTGACCTTTATTCCATGGACACAGAAGTGCCTACAACCGATGTTGAAGTTACCTGCAGGGAAAAAATCTGGCAGCTCAGCAACATAAACGATGAATTAAAAAAATTGCTGAGATTTAATCTTCAGTATATTAGAATACTTGGAACTGATTATAATCCGAACTTATTTGTCCCGCAGCCTGATGGAAAGGAAATATTTTCACAGTCATACTATAATTATCATTATCTGTGGGAGATAGACAAAAATCCAGGCAATAATTACAAAAACATGAAAGTTTCATTCAGCTATGACAACTGGCCGATTCAAATCTATGCAAGGCCAAGCCA